>LBTN01000008.1 GCA_000992085.1 Candidatus Magasanikbacteria bacterium GW2011_GWA2_37_8
GAACTGCGCACAATTCTTTTGCCACCTGGGTACATTGTTAATGGTGAAATTCAACAACCCGAAATGGTACGAAAAAAAATCCTGCATATTCTAGGTAAGGATGAAGGAAAATACAAACCAATAACTATTCCTTGGGTAGTAACCGCCCTACCCGAACCAAAAAGCTTCTTAAAATTAATAACTATTGACGCACCAGAAAAAGATCTAACAAATGATGACATCCTTTTTCAAGCAAAAAAACATTTACCTTTTGATTTGGAAGAAGCTCATATCGATTGGCAAATAGTAAAAACCGACGTCCCTAATTCTAATGTTTCCAAAGTACTAATCGGCGCTGTCCCCAAAACTATCGCCGACTCTTATATATATTTGCTGGCTAGTGTTGGTTTGCAACCTATTACTTTAGAAGTCGAAGCATTGGCTATTGCCCGGGCCATGATTACCGCTAATAAAGACTACACTGGTGAAGCTAGGGCGATTTTAGATTTAGGTGCTACCAGATCAAGTTTGGTTATTTACGACCATGGCAGCGTACAATTTAGTATGAATTTAAACTTTTCCGGAGAATTAATTACTACTGGATTAATTCAGGCCTTAAAAATTGATTATGCTGCAGCCGAAACTTTAAAAATAAAAGAGGGGATAATTTACAACAAAACACATCCTAAATACCTAAAAATAATGACCGGATTGGCCGATCGTTTAGTTGATGAGCTTAAAATAGCTCTCAGTTTTTATCAAAATCACTTTCCGGATCCTAACCCAATTACCCATATTACTCTCTGTGGTGGAGTAGCTGGATTAAAAAATTTAGACACAACAATTAGCCGTAAATTAAAAATATCTGCTCACCCAGGCAACGCCTGGAAAAATTTATTTTGGAAAAAAACAATTAATGACGAAGAAAAAAACAAGGGTTTAGGTCTGGCTACAGTTATTGGTTTGGCTATTCATGCAGCTAAAGAACCTTGGTAATATGTTTAATGTTACTCTCAATTTAATTCCGCCCGACAAAAAAAATCACCTAAAAAATTTGGTGCGGTTTATTTTTATTCGAGAAATACTAGAAATAATAATTTTTATCAGCGCCATGTTAGCCATCTCTCTACTTTGGAGTTGGATGGTACTGCAAGACCAGTTTAATAATTTAGCCAATAGCGCTATTTTAGTAAATCGAGATTACTCAAAATATAATACCGAAATCCGCACAATTAATAGTGCTGTAAAAAATATCAGTCAATCTAGCCAGGGGTATTTTCCTGTTTCCCCCAAAATTGCAGACATTATAGACACTTTACCAAATGATATAAAAATTAACTCTATAGAAATAAACCGTACTCAAAATAAAATAACTATCGCCGGCACCGCTTTGACGCGAGAGGCTTTTTTGAACTATCAAGCCGTCTGTCAATCTATTCCTTGGTTAGAAAAAGTAGAAACTCCCACTTCACAATTATTCCAAAAAGAAAACATCAGCTTTGAAATCAAGGCCAATTTGAAAAATTTTGTGGCATTACCAAAAACTAAATAAATTGATAAATGCATTACCCTGTATAATGATTAATATGCGACTAAACTTAGAAAAACGAACCCTCCTAATTGTTTCCGCCTTTAGTCTTACTGCCAGTTTGATTATCTTTGCTATTATTTTACCAACTGTAAACTACATCAACAAACTTAATACTGATACTGCTGACTTACGAAATTATTTAGAAAAAAAATACGAAAAAACTATCAGACTTCGTACTTCTGTTGAAGATATCCAAAATATAAAACAAGCAACAACCGATTATCCCCAATATATTTTTAACACTGGTAACGAATTAAAATTAATTACTACGTTTGAAAATTTAGCTCAAAAAAATAAGGTAGACCAAAAAATTGAAAACTCAAACTTAGATCGCATTACCAATCAAAGAATTACTTTAAATTTAAATATTAACGGTAGTTACAACAACATTCTAAATTATTTGGCTGACTTAGAAAATTTAAACTACTTTATTATTGTCGAACAGTTACAAATGAGCCCGCTTGTTGACCGATTTAATCCAACTAGCACTACTACGGTAAATTTGCACCTTAACCTATCCTTATATGCTAGCCAATAAATCTAGAGATTGGAAAGAACTAACAAATTTACTACCCACAAAAAGCCGCTACCAAGGTTGGCGAATTTTGAGCATTATTGTGGTAGGTTTGGCCACAGCCGCAGCTATTATTACTGCTTACTTTATTTACCAAAATATTTTTCGCACACTAGAAAATGCCAATGCAGTAGTAATTTTGTCTTCCAACCTTAATATTGACGTAATTGATACTAAAGCATATAATCAAACCGAAGAATTAATAAAGGCCAAAAACACCTTATTTGTCTGGCCCAAAGATGTAAGAAACATTTTTTCCTATCAAGCCTTAACTACAACCTATGCCACTACCACGAAACGTTAGTTATTGGTGGTTCGTACTCGGACGTGAACCAATGTTATCTGCAGCGGAAATAGCCGCTGTTTTAAGTTTAAAAAATATCAAAATTACACCAACTGACAAAATTTTACGAGTAGTAGCCCCAAAAGAAACACCGGCCGAATTAATCAAAAAATTAGGCGGTACTGTACGAATAGGCCAAGAGTTATCCGTTGGATTAAAACTTGAACAATTAAAAGAAACCATAAAAAAAGAACTACTCGGCCATGAAAATAAAGTTAATTTTGGTATTAGCTGGTTGGGCCAAGAATCCGAACCCATAATCAAAAAATTAGGGCTAACCATAAAAAAAGAATTACGGGCCGAAAATATTTCTGCTCGTTATGTTCCTAGCGAAGGTGATATGTTAAATGCCGCTACTATTAAAGGAAATAAATTAATTGACAAAGGCTTTGAATTCTTAATTTGCCAAGACGAAGATGGGTATGGTTTAGCCAAAACTCTAGCTATTCAGCCATTCGCCGAATTTTCCGAACGTGATTATGGTCGACCAGGACGCGATGACTTGTCTGGAATGTTGCCACCCAAACTAGCTATGATGATGATAAATTTGGCTGAAGTAAACAAAAAAAATGCTGTTCTTGATCCGTTTTGTGGTTCTGGCACCATTTTATCAGAAGCCATGTTACTGGGTTACACCAATTTAACTGGGTCGGACATTTCCGAAAAAGCAATTAAAGATACAAAAATAAATCTTGATTGGCTTAACAAAGAATTAAACAAAGTAAAATTATTTACAGCCGATGCAACCGAAATTTCAAAACAAATTAAATCAAACAGTGTAAATTCAATTATCACCGAACCCTATCTTGGTCAACCACGAAAAGGCAACGAACCAAAAGACCAAATCGAACAACAAGCAACCGAGTTAAAACAACTTTATCTTGCCTCATTAAAAGAATTTTATAAAATTTTAAAACCAGGCGGACAAATTGTATTTATTGTTCCTTGTTTTAAAATAAGAGAAGGCTGGGTGCGAGTAATAAAAAACGAAGTAGAAATAGAAAAAATTGGCTTTACCTTCAACCCCCTATTACCCAACTGCAATTTCCTCCGCTACTGGCGCCCCGGCCAATTTGTAGGACGAGAAGTTTGGCGATTTAAAAAATCCTGATAATTATCAGGATTTTTTATTTTATAACAAATTATATCATAATACCCAAGCCCTAGGTTTAGGGCAAGCTATATTAAGTAGCGATATGAAAATATATTACATCTCCATCTTTTACTGTATAATCCTTCCCCTCCAATCGTAATTTGCCAGAATTTTTTATTCCACTCCAGCCGCCAAATTCTATAAAATCATGCCAACTGCATACATCGGCTTTTACAAAACCTTTAATAAAATCAGTATGAATTACTCCGGCAGCTTCTGGAGCTTTGGCGCCAGCTTTAACTGTCCAAGCTCTAGTTTCTGGTTCTCCGCTAGTTAAAAACGTAACTAAGTTTAGCAACTTATAACCTGCTACAATTAATTTATCCAAACCAGTTTCATTCAACCCTAATTCTTTTAAATACTCTTTTGCTTCTTCTGGGCTTAATTCTGCTAACTCTGCTTCCAGCTTGGCACTAATTTCAATTTGGGGGATAGCAGAATCTAATTTTAAATTTTTGATTTCAGATTCTGGACTTTCATCGACATTAACTACAAACAACATCGGTTTCATCGTAAGTAAACACAATTCTTTTATCCACACCGATTCATCTTCGCTATATTCTAAAAGTCGCGCCGGCAAACTAGACTCTAATTGTGTGCGTACTCGTTCTAACAACTCTATCTGTTTAGCTGCATCTTTGGCAGCTACGCCCTTGGCAGATTTTTTTACCGACTCCAAACGTTTATTCACCGATTGCAAATCAGCTAAAATTAATTCTAAATTTATCACGTCGGCATCATCGGCTGGATCTACTTTGTTATTTACATGGATAACATTAGTATCCGAAAAAGCCCGCACCACTTGCACTATTGCATCTACTTCACGAATATGAGATAAAAATTTGTTACCCAAACCTTGTCCCTCGGAAGCCCCTTTAACTAAACCGGCTATATCCACAAATTCAATGGCTGTCGGAACAATTTTTTTTGACTCCGAAACTTCGGCTAATTTTTGTAAGCGTTCGTCGGGCACTTCTACCACACCCACATTTGGATCGATGGTACAAAAAGGATAATTAGCTGCATCGGCTTGTTTACTACGAGTTAAAGCATTAAACAAGGTAGATTTTCCAACGTTGGGTAAACCAACAATTCCAATTGATAACATATTAATTCAAAAAATTCTTTGTTTTAACTTTACTTAATAATTCCATTGGTATCATCGACAAATTACTAACAATACCATAAGCAACCGACCCCAAAAGCGCCATTGGCCCAAACATACTCATAGCAATTACCGAGGACAAAGTAAAATTCTTAAAAGTAGAAACTACCATCCAAGTAATATCTTCTTTTTTGTCCCGACCAAATTTAGCGCTTAAAAGAGCATTGATTACCATAACTATAATAGCAATTGCAATTGCCGTCAAGCTGGTCTGCCATTTGGCTATAATTAAATCTCGAACTGGGGCCACAATACCCCACAACATCAAAACCAACAAATATGTATTTACTGTGCCACTAATATTAATTAATTTTTCTTGCCATTTTAAATATTTGATTATTTGCGCGCCGATAAGCGGTATAATTACTAATTTTAAAATCAAAATGGTTATATCTAAAAAATTTATATTAATAATTTTGTGAGCAAAAAACCAAACAATGGCTGGGGTAACAATCGGGCTAATTAAATGCGCCAAAGTTGTAGCGGTTAAGGCTTTGGCTGGTTCGCCATGTAAAAGATCAGATATAAACACAACTGATATTCCACAAGGTACGGCTGCTGCCAAAATCATACCAACAAAAAGCATCTCATCTTTTATTACCAATAATTTTGCTATATAAGTTAAAGTTGGTGGAATAACAAAAACAAAAAGCATTACAATTACAAATCTCCACCAATCATTTTTTATGTTGGCCAAATCTTTTAATTCTATTTTTAAACACGACAAAAACATCATTGCACCTAATAGATAAACTAGGTACAGCTTAAGGTATAACCCAGGCATTGGCCAAACAAAAGCCAAAACCACCCCTGCCAAAATTATTAACCAAAAATACTTTTGAGTAAATTTCATATTTTATTTACAAATTAAGACGCAACTAGTGCGTCTTAATTATATCATAGATATTTAGTGGACCGTAAGGGACTTGTCCGCCCAAGGCGGATCCGCCTTGGGCGGAAACCCACTATTTCTATTATAATTTCACAAAATCCAAATCTTTGTGGACCGTATCGGACTTGAACCGATGACCTCTTACATGCCATGCAAGCGCTCTAGCCAGCTGAGCTAACGGCCCTCTTAACGGGAATATTGTAACACACCAAAAAAAATAAATCAACCCTTTGCTACTCGAGACAGCAATCAATTGCTTTACGTACTAGATCACCTAATTTACCTACAAAACCTTTCTTTTCGGTATCGTGGTGATTTAAAGCGTTATCATCGATTTTCTTAATTCCAGCGGTATCGATTAGCTTCATATTTAGACCCCAGAATAAAGAATACAAATCATACGATTTTTGAAACAAATCTAAGGCTTCTTCTTTATTGCCCATTTTGTGTTGTTTGGTGCCAACTTCCATTAAACGCATTGAAGCAGCTAATAGATGCTTAGAAATACACCAGACCTCACCTTCGTATTCTTTAACAATCTTACGTAATAATTCGCCACGCATCGCCCTAGCAGTCTGCAACAAATCAAAGTATTCTGGCTTGCCAGTTTTTTGGGCGGTAAAGAAAAAATGTTCCTCAATACTGATCAAATTCATAATGGCCAAACTCAAATCTTGATCAGAAGACAAATCCATTTTGTCTTGTTTTTTCATATCATCTACTTTGGCAACAAATTCATTTACATCTTTAAAAGGAGTATCCATATAATTAACGAGTTAAAAAGTAAAACAAACCACTAAGTAAAATTAATGGGGCGACTGGAAACACAATATTCTCAAAAGGAAAATGGGCATGGCCACCATTATTCTTTTTTACATTATTATACACTAATTTACCAATAAAAAAGAAAATACTACCAACTATTACACCCAACAACAATTTATCTATTCCCCAAAATGTATTTAAAGGGTGACCAATCACACCAGTATAGAAAAATGGTACAACAATTAAACCATAATATAAAACAAAAATTGAAATTTTACGACCATAAAATTTAATCTTTTTCTTATCCAACCAATTAATTGTCCAACCAATTAAAGAAACGGTTAAGCCGCCTATCCATAAACCAGAAATGGTATCATCCACCCCCAACCAGCGCGAGAAACCCACGCCAGCACCAACTGCAACTGTACAAACTGGACAAAAAGCTAGAGCAGGCTTGGCAATTAAAACCCCAAGTAGAGATAGAAAAAATAATTTTAATTTCATAAACTAAATTAGATTATTAAATTGACAAATTGTTAAATTGCTAGCCAAAACAACAATTTAGCCATTTAACATTTTAACAATTTATTTAATACGTGCCGCAAAATAATTTATTACATCATCCTGGCCTGTATAGCATTTGGTGCCGTCCCAAAGAAAAGGCACGCCAATAGAGCTGGTGTCTAGCCCACAACTAACTGCTCTTTTGCCTAATTCTGCCGCATTTTTCTCATCGCGATAAACCTCTTTTTTGGTAAAAACTATTTTTTCATCTATTTTATTATCAACAATATATTGCTCTACAACCTTACAATGCGGGCAAGTATCACCATAATAAAGTACCAAACTATTAGAAGCACTCTCACGTGGCAAAAATACTAAAAGCACTCCTAACACAATCATGATGGCTATAATAATATATGGAAGAATCTTTTTAAACATAAAATATTTAGATAATACAATTTTTAAATGTAATATGAATTATACGGTTAAACTCTCCAACTGTCAATCTGCCCTCTTTAATTTTTGGTCCAGCGAAATAATACCCCCTTCGCCCTTGGTTTTTTCGCTACTATAATTTAATATATCTGTTTGTAATTTGTTAAACCCTGGTTTCTCGTAGGTAACGTAATACTTAGAGGGCCCCACCAAAACAGCATACTGTCCCTTGGTATTGGATAAAGTAGTGTTAACAAGTTTGTTATAAGTGGCATCAAATACCCGCACAATTGCCTGACCAATCGGAGTAGAAATATCTGCGTCTAAAACTTGTCCAATCTTTATAGGCATTGGTGCAAAAGCAAATTTACGAGTAATACCAAAGAACAATAATTGAGCAAAGAAAAATCCAAATACCAAAGCTGTTGGGGTAATAATTAAAGAAACTCCAGAGATTATCAAACCCGCAAAACTTAAAGTATACTTAAAGGCAATCAAAGCACGCTGTTTAAGTAAAACCATAAACGATTCTTCACCAGCAACAGGATCAACTGGAATATTATAAATAATATTTTGTTTCTCGGTAACTGTTACCGCTTGACCGTGATAAAGATTTAAATATTTAGAGTCTTCTTCTTGGCCACGCAAATGTTCACTAAAATCAGAATAACCACTTTTTTCTACTACAATCTTGTAAGTGCCCGGATCAAGAATTAATAGATACCGTCCTAGGCTATCGGTTACTTGTGTACGTACTATTTTGCCAGAAACAGCATCCATTACCCGAATAGTTGCTAAAGTTAAAGCTTGTTTGGTAAAAGAATCATAAACAATACCCCATTTTTTCTTTTTACGTAAACGAAAGAATAATAGCGGCTGCAAGAACAATGAACGTAAAACTGCCAAAACATCAGCCAGTTGTAAACCAACCGATATATTGGCCGCACCAGCTATTACTATTGCTGGTGCCACGTACGTTTTGGTAATTTTTTCTACTTGGGGGTTATCTATAATTGCCTTAACCTCTTCTGAATATTTACTAACAACATCTTCTATAAACAAAGTGGCAATATTAAATTTTTCGGTTATTTGCTCGGACATTACCGCCACAACTCGAATAGTAGTGCTAACAATATTAGTTATTTGTTCAACAAATGGAGTAGAAGTAGCCCCGGGTGGTGTAGTAGAAGAAACAACAATAATTTTACATCTATTATAGGCATCGATCGGACAAGCATCGCAAACATCGCCTATCTTATCTAAGTCTGTATCTTGTTGCAAAGGATTTGGAATAAGAGGACAATTATCTACTTGATCCGGAATATTGTCGCCATCAGTATCCACAATATGATCGCAAGCCGCACCTAAAACCGAGCTACGTGATGAAGGCGTTTGGTCTGGGTTAGGCGTATTAGGACAATTATCTACATCACCACAAACACCGTCTTTGTCAAAATCATTTAGCCGATCACGCGAACAAATATCGCACACATCACCTGCACCATCATTGTCAGAATCTTTCTGATCAGTATTTTTAATATTAACACAGTTATCTTTTGTATCGGGAATACCATCTTGGTCTTGGTCTGGCAATAACTCGCACATATCACCAACACCATTTTTATTTGTATCTAACTGGTTGGCGTTGGGTATATTTAAACAGTTATCACACGCATCTCCAACTTTATCTTTGTCGGTATCTTTTTGATCTTTGTTAGATTTATTTGGACAATTATCACAAACATCACCAACGCTATCATTATCTGAATCTGTTTGATTAGAATTGCTAATTAAAGGACAGTTATCTTTACTATCATCTTTTCCATCTTTATCCGAATCTTCGCATGCATCTCCTACTCCATTTTTATTAAGATCTTTCTGGTCAGCATTAGAAATATTAGCACAATTATCACATACATCACCAACACCGTCTTTATCTACATCTTCTTGATCACGATTTTTTTGATTTTTACAATTATCAACATTGCCACAAATACCATCTAAATCAATATCGTTAAGCGGGTCTAGAGCGCAAATATCACATGCATCACCATAGGTATCATTATCCAAATTCTTTTGATCGGTATTAGGTGTGGCAATACAATTATCAATATCGTCAGCAACACCATCTCCATCCATATCTAACATACTTCTATCGCAAACATCACCCACACCATTGTTATTTGTATCAAGCTGATCCGGATTAAGTGTAGTTGGACAATTATCTACCCCATCTGGCACCCCGTCTTTATCGGTGTCTAAAGAGTTAGAACAACTTTTACTATAAAGCAAAGCTGGATAAAAGAATGAATAAAAATTAGAATCTGGGGAATATAAATCCGGATTGGTGCTATCACAAAATTCTTTCAGTGTAATTATTTTTAAATCAAAACTAATTTCATTACCATAAGTAACCACACCGCCAGTTACATAAGCTTGGCGGAAATAAACTTTACTTGGGATTATTCCTAATGCGGTTTTAATCCAATTATGTAAAATATCGGTTGGAAAAGCACCATTTAAAGGGGTAAGATCGGCATTAGCAGGAAAATAATAACTTACCATTTGTTTGCCAGTACTGGTACTGGTAAATGGCTGGTCACTAACATACAGCGGATTTTGTCTTTCAAATGGACATGCTCCCCAAACAGATTTCACTCGGGAGTAACCACTAAAATTACTAATTAAACGCAAAGTATCGGATCCATCTAATTTAAGTTCTCGGCCATCAATATCATAATAATTTAAAAAATCTGGAGGATAACTAGAACAAGTTTGTAATGGCTTGTATTCAATTCTAGCGAACTTTTCGATTGTTGAACCTCCTTCATCTTTGTATTTAACACAAATACCTTTCCAACCAGTAGAAGTGGAAATGGTAAAAGTTGGATTGGCCATAATGGAGAAGCTGGTACGCATTTCTGCAACATTGCACGGACCAAAAGTACCAAATACTGGTTCGTAAGTTGTTTCAGCTAAATCATAATACTTGGCATATAAACTAGTTAACAAAATATTAACAACTGTATTGGTAGTTGATAACATGCCTTGATTAATCTGGATAGTGCCATCTAAACCAGGCCCCCCACCTCCGCCTGTAGTAACAACATCAGGAGTACCACCATCGGTAGTAGCTAACACGGCCTCAGACCAATCGGTTTCTACACTCGAAACATTTCTAGCTTTTACTCGAAAAATATATTGTGTATTTGCAGTTAAACTATCCGAGACCCAGGTAACCCCACTTACCCAACCAGAATTAGTGCCGGCCGTAACATTCTCGGCATAATATTCTGTACCATCACCAGTCCAATTCAAGGTAATTTGAGTAGTACCATCAACAGTTGCAGCTACACCGGCTGGTATACTAGTACGAGTATACACTGCAACCGAAGCAGTAGAAGTGGCAGTTAAAATATCATCGCCATTTTTAGCAACTGCTTGAAATTGATAGGCGGTGTTGGTAGCCAAACCAGTTACTACCACGGTATTAGTCCAATTAGTTAGTGTATCAAACGAACTAATGGTACCAGTTAAAGTTTTTGCAGTTTTATCAACATACTGATCGGTAGTGGGACTATACAACAAAACATTTGTGCTAGCTGGGTTACTATTTGCAGATAAAGCCAAACTCAAACTATTGCTATCAGTTACTACCGTCGATACAATTTGGCCCGGCGTATTAGCTAAAGTATATTTGGCACCAACAGTCGAACTCGATGCCTCATTATTACCATTATATGGAGTTGCAGTAAAAGTATATTGCGTATTAGGCTCTAATCCAGAATTGGCCCAGGTAGTACCATCATCAATCGATTGCCCAGAGCCATTATCAAAATGAAAGTGCGAAGAACCAACATTCTGATTAAAAAACGTACCATTAGCAGTAACAGTAATACTATCGCTAGCAATACTAGAAAAACTTAAACTGTCTATATTATTTTGCAAAGTATATGCTACAGCTTCGGTAAAACCAGTTTCTACATCAAGCACATCTTTTGCTTTTACCTGAACTGTGGTAGTAGTGTTAGCAGTTAAACCAGTTTGATCCCAAAACAAAGTAGTGGTATCTGTAATCCAACCAGAATTTTCGGCTGGATTACTTTTGTTTTGTGCCCAAAAAGCAGTTTGATTTATATAATCCCAGCTCCAACGAATTGAGGTTTGAGTTTTGCTACTTGCCTGCACGTTAGTTGGAGCCGAAGCATTGGTATAGCCAGTAGCAACATCCGAAGCAATACCAGTTCCGTTAGTATTATTGGCACGTAAAAATACCGAATAAGATGTGTTGCTAGACAAACTGCTTTGTAAATATTCTAAAGCGCCAACGATTGTGTCTATTAAACTGCCAGTTAAATTATCGTACAAAAAATAATTAACTGCATCGGTAACTGCATCCCAATTCCAAGTAATACTATCTGTGGTGGCACTACTAACAGATAAATTTTGTGGTTGTGCAGGTGGCGAGGTAATTTGATTAGACACCGGACGACTGACTGTGTTTACAACCCCAGCGGCGTTATATGAAGAAAATCTAAATTGATAACAAACATTAGGTGTAATATTGGTTGAAGTAACTAGTGGCGAAGCAGGAAAACCACTAATATTATCATAAATAGTAACATATGTATCATCACAGGCATTATCTTGTTCGATCTTTAGACCGGTTTGCCCAACGTCGGTCCAGCTTAGTTGAATTTGCAAAGTATTAGTAACCGAAGCATCTGCTAAAACCACATCTGCTACTTGGTCGGTAAAAGTATAAGCTGCTGTACTAGCTGGAGAAAAACCAGTTTCTATATTACTACCATTACGCGCCTTAGTAATAAACACTGTGGGAGTATTGGCAGCAAAACCAGTAACAGTAATACCGCTTGCCCCGCCCCAAGTTGCATAAGACTGCCATACTGCGCTTGCCCCCAGCGTACCATCAGCCTGAACATAACCATTAGTATCGCAACTTACTCCAGCATCAATTGTTTTACAAATATAATAATTAGTCGAGGCGGTATCGTTAACTGGGTTGATAATAACTTGATAAGCCGAAGTAGAGGAAGCGGTTACTGTTGGAGCAGATGATGTCGCTGCTAAAGTATAAAAAGCTAATTCTGTTACTGCGTTACTTTTATTTCCATAAACATCATACGCCCAAAGATTAACCACATATTGAGTAGAGGTTGCTAAATCAGAAATTGTGGTGGTGGTCGCATCATTAAAAGTGGCTACGCCTAAATTTGCATCTGATGAAGAAGTAAATGGCAAATCCGATTCGGTAACACCTGATGCACCGGCTTTGTAAAATATTTTATACTGACTAAAATGCGAGTCCGTTGAGGTGGCAGCAAAATTTAAAATTACACTACTAATAGAAGTGGTATTAACTGATAAATTTCCTGGGACAGTTGGCGACTGAGTATCTACAATAAAAGCCGACGAAGTAACAGTAGTTCCATCTAAAGAACCATCATTTGGTGTAAGACGCAAATAAATTGCGCTACTATCGGTGTTAGGCAAATCGGTGGCTATATTCCAATAAATAATTAAATTAACCGAGGTTGTGGCAGCGATACCAGTAATTTGGCCCGGCGTAGAATACACTGGCGAACCTTCACTTGCAGTAACACCCGACAAAGTAGTTGAAACCCAATTAATCGAATTGGTGGTATATTGGATATAAATATTTGTAGCATCGCTGTTTGGATCAGCGATGGTAGTTGTAACAATAACAGCTGAGGTGCCGCTTTGTGCTGGGTTAATTTCTGTTAAAGTTGGCTCCTGATTAAAAACAGCTGTGGCAAAAGTCAACTCAGTAGACGACACTTGATTACTATAAGTATCATAAGCCCAAATATTTACATAATACGTAGTATTTGGCGAAAGCCCAGTTAAAGTAGTAGTGGCCGCGCCATTAAAAGTACGCGAAGTTAAGTTGACATCACTATGTTCTGTTCCGGATTCGCTAACTGGTGAGGAAGTAGAATAATAAATTCTATAACGACTAAAATTAGTATCTACCGAAGCAGCACCATAAGTTAAGATTGCAGTGCTAGTAGAAACCGTAGAAGTAGTAAGTGCGCCAGGGGCAGTTGGATTAACGTTGTCTAGTACTACTGTGGTCGAAACTGTTGTGCCCATTTTTGCACCGTCATGCGGAGTTACAAAAACACAAAATGTTCCATCGGCCGTAGTACTATTTGTTTTTGAAGTCCAGGTAGTAGTTACAGTATTTGCACCGGGAGTAGTAGTAACATTTTGTAATTGATAGGCATTACTATCACTATTACTAACTGTAATGTTAGCCGCCCCATAGGTAGCCAAAACTGTACTGGACAAAGTGGTTGTGGCGGTACCAGAATAAGCAGCACAAGTTCCAGATTTGTATTCTACTTTTAATTTGACCTCGTCATTTTCTGGATCATCTGCAACACCATTAACAGTGATATAGCCTGTACCATCTTTAGAAGAAGTAACTGATAAAGAAGCAAAAGTGGGAGCGGTGTTTGGATCGTCGGTTAAAAAGTTTATTGTGTTAGCTCCGTTATTACCTACTGCATATAAATAATTATTATATTTATCACTAGCTAGGGTATACACACCAAGTGCATATGATGGGGTTTGTTTTGCTTCCCAGGAACCATTAGTCATTATTCGATAACCCCCACCCCAAATTGTACTTGTAGTATTGTTACCTATAGCTACCCCAGTTCCATATAAACCACTGGTATAAATATCGGAATAACTCCAGGTACTACCGTTAAATACCGCTAATCTCGGTTTGGTTCCATTAGCATAAGAAACCACCGGATAATTAGAAGCATTATAATCTAAACCAGGATCAACGCCATTTTCACCAAGTGCTTGGCTAACAGTCCAGGTATTATTAGCAATATTGAATTCATAATATACCACCGGATCATAAGCATTTTGATAATCCCCTGCTACCATGCCAAATATTGTATTACTACCTGGCTTATATTTTAATTCCAAACCAGTCATAAAAGCACTTGTAATCCAAAAACTATTTGAACCATTTAAAACACCATCGCCATTACTATCGTATTTTATATACCCAACACCACCCACTGAATATATTACTGCTAGTCGACCATCCGGTGTTACGGCCATTCTTACACCACCTGGAGGATATGAGCTAGGCATAGTAAAAACAGCTACAGAACTCCAAGAAACATCAGACCACTTTTGTAAACTAGTCTTTCTTTTCTTGTAAACGTAAACATAACGATTAGCAACAACAGCCGAACCATAAGAAGCATAAATTGTTTGCTGACCATTTAAATTTAAAAACGTAGAGCCAACACCGAATTCAGAGCTACTGCTACCCGTACCAACACAATCTCCGGTCCAAACACCATTATTATCACGCATAGCATGCCCAGTACCATCACTACCACAAATTATATGATTTTTATCAAAAAAAACTACATGCACGATACCATCACTATCAACTGAAACATCCTGCTGGAAAAGATAGTTATAAGTTACTACAGCACTGGATGCGCCAACCTTCACAGTTTCATTAATTTGTATAGCTGCTCGCGCCCACCAAGTCCAAAATTTTATCGGCGTTAATTCAGATAATAATGTTAATAACAAAATAGAAAAAAACAAACAAAAACCTAACCAAAATTTTCGGTGTTTTTCTTGTTTAAATTTTTGTAAAATATCAATTCTTACCACAAAAAATATACACAAAAAATAAGTGTTTTTTGAACTCGTTTGCGAAAATTATTTTTATTCTTTTCACTGCTATATTATACACTAAATTTGATGATAAAAAAAGAATATTTTTGAGCTTAATTTAACAAAATTGGGGATAAGTTTTTTAATAAAAAATAATTACAAAAAATAAATAACATAAAATACAAGAAAGCCCGGCGAACCGGGCTTTCTAGGGGGAATCTACGTCCGACAGTGTCGCCACGGTCGGCCGAAGAATGGTCGGTGGAGAAACGGCGTACTCCGAACGGTAGAGGTCGTCTACCCATTCGGGGATACGCCCTTCTTGGTGAAGGGCTCGGAACACATACAAGTACGTGTCCCGGTTGTACCACACCCGATAGCAGTCGTGGACAAAAATCGGGTGGTTGGGCGGCTGTGGACACTCACTTTGCTCGGAGAGCTTGGCGAGTGTGCGCATCTGACTGTCGATGCGCGGAGCCAAAGTAGCAGTATCGAGGTGGGCGTTTAGCGAGAACACCGCCACGACGATGGTAGCCAATATTGGAACCGGCAATCTCTCCAACCTTGCTTTCCAGCGGTCAACCATCCAGACGACCATTGCCGGTGCCACGAGAATGGCACCAATATAGATCGGCATGAAGTAGTTATACCACGGCATAGCATGGTTTACGATCATACCGAGAGTAGCGAAGACCACTACTCCGATCGGTACGAAGTAACGCCGGCGGAGACGGAAAATTGCGTATCCGATATATGCGAACGAACCGATGGTAAGCAACTCGAGCCAACGCTCGGTGTCGCGAACAACCAGTTCGACAATTCCCATCCACACCTTTTGCGGCGGATGAGTGTAAAGTTGGGCGTTAAATACTACATTGAAGTAGTAGAACGCCCCCAGAAGGTCGGTCTGCCACAGCCAAAAGACAAAAACCGTCAAAGGCAGAGCAAACCCGATCATGGCCAGAACCGGCCCCTTCCACTCTCGCCGCTTCAATGAGATGGCGATAAGGAAGAGTCCGAGAACAAAGGCAAGTGGCACCGCCTTGAGAAGAATCACCGAGGCGATACCGAACAACAATCCTGCCCAAAACAACGAATTTCGCTTCGTGTCATCACGATAATACTTCGTAAAGAAGAACATCGCCCACACGAGCGGAGCAAACATCACGCCGTCCGGACGAACGGCCATGAAGTTGCCCACAAGCGTGGGGCTCGCGATTGCGATTGTCGGAGCGAGTAGTGCCCACATCCCGTCTACGCCGCGTGGCAGGACTTCCTTGGCGAGGAAGTACATACCGAGCAACGTAATGACGAAGAAGATAGACATAAACAACGCCCCGTTCATCACCGCCCGCCCCGGGTCTTCTTCCGCCAGCTCTAACACTGGCTGAAGCATAACCCAAAGGATAGGGCCTTGCTTCTGGAAAAAGTCAAAGTATGGACGTTCTCCCTGGCTATACAGCCACGCGGAATGGAGATGTTCCACGGTATCGTGGCTCACCCCCATGTGGAGAACCGATTGGGTAACAGCGAACGCCGTTACCGCGAGGACAAGAACGAGAACAAGGGTGAGCCGGGACATCCGGCTCTTCAGCGGATTCCTCATGGCGCACCTCCTTGGTTTGAGTTCAGATCCGACATTAGAAAAACATTCATATATTTCTCTAATGCCAGATCTGATAGGATTATTTTTGGATAGTAAAAAGAACAAATTAAAATTCTATTTTTAGTATAATATATTTTATAAAATTGTCAAGTTTTTGTCTATAATTAGCCAAATAAAAAATCATACTTACTATGTATGGTATTGAACAAATGTATTAAAGAAAGGATGGTTTGGCAGACGCCGCAGAATGTGCGTCTGCCAAACCTTCTAAAGAACAGCCAGTGGAGGGCTGGCCGTAATCTGACAAGACGGCAAATACTCTTCCGAGTACCACCAGTCTATTACAGGCGGGATACGGTTCTGCTCGTGAAGTGCACAGAAGGTGAAGAGAATGCGTTGCCGCACTTCCCACCCATGAAGTAGCCGAGTAGAATTACATGCGGTCAGAATCGGGTAAAGTTGCCCTCCCAATCTGACTTTATTTTCAAATTGCCGTTCGACACTCGGCGTTAATCGCGACTTCTCCAGTGAATTATTTACATTCACCGAAAAAGTCACTAACACCACTGTCAAACCGGCAATAGCCAAGTTTTGCTTTGTTTTTGGCCATCGCTCCTCCAAGCGATGAACCAACCGATCGAAAAAGATGGGGAAGGCGGCTATGCCTCCGAGCTGGAGCTGAAGGTAATAGCTCGGCTGCGGAATTTTGTTCCACATAAGCACAGTAACCCCAGCCAGCCCCACTCCTAATATCGGAAGCGTCCGGTTTTGTCCTCTGTGCTTCTGTGGGATTCTGTGGCATCTGTGAAAT
>LBTN01000009.1 GCA_000992085.1 Candidatus Magasanikbacteria bacterium GW2011_GWA2_37_8
AAATTAATTATTTTAATTTAAACTAATTATGACACAAAATGAGTTAACTATGACATTTCTATTTTGCCAGCACTATGACATTATCATATGGGCGGGACATATGGACTCTACCCTTATATATAATTTAGTATTTTACTTTGTTATTATCATCCCATCGGCGATTATCCATGAATATGCCCACGGTTGGATGGCAGACCAGTTAGGCGACCCTACAGCACGCTATGCAGGGCGTTTAACAGTTGATCCAAGGCCTCATATAGATTTGTGGGGCACAATACTCATGCCTTTGTTTCTGTTTTTTGCTACCGGAGGCAAGTTTTTGTTTGCTTATGCCAAACCAGTGCCATATAACCCCTATAACTTAAAAAATCAAAAATGGGGGCCAGCCATGGTGGCTTTGGCTGGACCGGCGGCTAATTTAATGTTAGCCTCGGCTTTTGCGATTGTTATACGTCTTGCACCTGATTTATTTTTTTCTTATTTTTTAGGGAAAATCGTGATTGTTAATATCATGCTTATGGTATTTAATTTAATACCAATTCCACCACTCGATGGATCAAAAGTGTTATATGCACTTTTGCCAGATTCGGCGATTGGAGTAAAAAACTTTTTAGATCGTTATGGATTTATAGTTCTATTATTCTTCGTGTTATTTTTATTTCAGTTGCTTTCTCCAATTATTGAAGGGGTATTCAGGTTTTTGGTAGGAGTGTAAAATAATTTTTTATCATGATCCCAATTCTATCTGTTTCAGAATTTATCGAACAGATTAATGGTATTATTGCCGGAGAATTTTTGATTGAAGGAGAAATTTCGCAATATAAAATATCCCAAGGCAAGTGGATATTTTTTGATTTAAAAGATGATAAAGCGGTGGTTAATTGTTTTGCTACGCTTTACAACCTAACTACTCCGCTTGAAGATGGTATGAAAGTAAGAGTTTTGGGTTATGCTAAAATACGCGAACAAAGTGGGCGGTTTAGTTTAACTGTGCAAAAAGTTGAGTTGGTGGGTGAGGGGAGTTTAAAAAAAGCCTATTTGTTACTTAAAGAAAAATTAACCAAAGAAGGTTTGTTTGCACCAGAACGTAAACGCCAAATTTCAGAAATTCCAACTCGAATTGGTGTAATTGCTTCGCGTGACAGTGCTGCTTGGGGGGATTTTTGGCGTATTTTAAATAATCGGTGGCGGGGGGTGGAGGTTTTGCTTAAACATGTAAATGTTCAGGGTGATTTGGCTGTTTCTGAAGTAGTAGAGGCTTTTGTTGATTTAAATAATAATTCGGAAAAATGTGATGTAATAGTTTTGATTCGAGGCGGCGGTTCGTTAGAAGATTTGGCTGCTTTTAATTCGGAAGAAGTGGTGCGAGCAATTTATGGTAGTAAAATTCCGGTAATTTGTGGGGTTGGTCATGAACGCGACGAAAGTTTGGCTGATTTTGCTGCTGATGTTCGTGCTTCTACTCCGTCTAATGCTGCCGAAATTGTAGTGCCGGATCGTAGTGAATTTATTAGTAATTTAGATTTTACTTTGGATCATTTGGTAGAAAAAATTAATCACCAAATTACTAAATTAAAACGAGGTCTAGAGCAAAAATGGTTTCAGATTGCCAATTGTTTTGAAACACCACTTCAAAATGCCAAAAGATTAATAGAAAAATTTAATGATATAGTTTCTTATTTAGCAAATAATTTAGCCAGTAAAAAAGCCTTTGTTTTATCGAGTGAGCGATTGTTTAAAAATGTTAACCCCAAGCAAGTTTTAAAAAGAGGGTTTAGTATAGCTCGCAATAGTAAAGGTCAAATTATCCGTCGTGCGAACCAGATGGACATTGGGGATGAAATGATGGTAGAATTAAGTGAAGGAATAATTTGGAGTGAGGTTGTAAAACAAGGATATAGTAAAAAAGAAAAACACAAACAAGCACAGTTGTTGTAAACATTAAATTATTGCTCGTCACTTGTTAATTGTTACTTGTTAATTAATATTTTATATGACCATTGATAAAAAATTTAATTTTACCAAATCGTATGCAGAGTTGCAGAAAGTAGTAGAATGGTTTGAAAAAGATGACGTTGATTTAGAAGAAGGGATAAAAAAATTTGAAGAGGGGGCTGCATTAGTTAGAGAGCTTAAAGATTATTTGGGTAAAATGGAAAATAAAATTAAAGAGTTAAAAAAATAAGGTTTTAGTGTCGTATGTTTGACCATCTTTGCGCTTTTTTCGCCCGCGAGGGCGAAAGGGTGGTCCTTGGGACCACAACCCGCGCAAAGATGATCAAACATACGTATTAATTTATTTTTAAATTTAATTATATGCGTTTATTACTTCGTTGGTTAATTTCGGCCGTTACTTTAATGCTAATTGCTTACTATTTACCAGGGATAGTAGTGGCTAGTTTTTACGCGGCCTTGGTAGCAGCTTTAATTTTGGGGTTGCTTAATGCTTTGGTGCGCCCGATACTACTGCTTTTAACTTTGCCGGTTAATATTATTACTTTGGGGTTATTTACTTTTGTGGTGAATGCTTTGGTATTTTGGTTGGCCGCAACAATTGCTAAAGGTTTTTATGTGGATGGCTTTTGGCCAGCTTTTTGGGGTGCTTTAATTATGTGGTTAGTAGGCTGGGTAGTTAGTGGGCTATTGAAGAAAAATTAAATGTTTAATTATGAGCTATAAAGTATTATCTATTGGGGGTTCGATTATTATTCCTCCAACTGGTTTTGATATTAATTTCTTAAAAAAATTTCGTAATTTGATTTTAGCAGAAGTTAAGAAAGGCCAAAAATTTGTTTTAGTGATTGGCGGGGGAGATACCTGTCGGCGTTATCAAAAAGCGTTAGCCGGAGTAAAAAAGCTTAGTAACGAAGAATTGGATTGGATGGGAATTTATACTACTCATTGTAATGCCGAATTTGTACGTTTGATGTTTGGTGATTATGCTTACGCCGAAGTTTTAAAACAACCGATTAAAAAAGTAACAACAGTAAAGCCAATAATTATTGCCGGTGGTTGGAAACCGGGTTGGTCGACCGATTATGACGCGATTCAATTAGGCAAAATGTATGGCGCCAAAGAGGTGGTTAATTTGTCTAATATTGATTATGTTTATGATAAAGACCCGCGTCAATATTCCGATGCTAAAAAACTAGAGCAAATTTCTTGGGCAGAATTTAAAAAAATTGTGGGAGATAAATGGTTACCGGGAGCTAATTGGCCGTTTGATCCGATTGCTAGCAAAATTGCGTCAAAAGAAAAGATGGTAGTTAAGTTTGCTAAAGGAACAGATTTGGTTACAGTAAAAAAGATTTTATCTGGCAAAAAATTTAATGGCACAGTAATATGCTAAGCCAAAAAACTATTAAAATTAGCAGTTACATTTTAATAGTTTTAATAATTGGTTTAGTTTTATTTTATACTCGATTTGAAGCAATTTCGTGGAATGATCGGAGCCGGTTTGCAACAATTAATGCATTAGTAACCAATCATAATTTTATAATTGAACATGTTTATTTTACGACTGGGGATAAAGTTTTTATCAATGGTCATTTTTATTCCGACAAACCACCATTATTTTCTGTTTTAGCAGCCGTACCTTTTTTCTTTTTGCATTTGGTTGGTTTTAATTTTTCGCATAATCCTGCTCTATTAACATATATAACCGCAGTTTTAGTGATGTTTTTACCGCTCTGTGGATTTTTTTGGTTATTATATTATTGGTGTAAACATAACCTAAAAAAATTAGAAGATAAGTTTCTATTGCTGGATGTATTATTCTTGGCCGCTGGTACGGCGCTTTTACCATTTACTACTCAATTAAACAATCATTTGCCCACAGCTATACTATTAGGTGTAGCTGTTTTAATTTTTTATTATCGTCCAGTGTGGCGTTCTAGCAGTTTAGTTTTAATGGGCGCTTGTTTAGGTTTGGCTACCACATTCGATTTGTCTGCCGGATTTGTTTTGGCTTTATTTGGTTTATTGCTACTCGTTAATTTGTATAAAGAAGATTTTGGGTTAAATAAAAAAATTAAGTCTATTTTTATATTTGGGGCAGTTGCTTTAATACCAATTTTTATTCACTGTTTAGTAAATATTCAAATTACTGGTGATGTTTGGCCGGGGTCGATGCATCCAGAATTTTTTAATTATCCTAGTTCGCAATTTACTGATGCCAATTTAACAGGTGCTGGTTTTGCTGTTTCTAGTTTTTGGGATTGGCTTAAATATCTATGGTTGTTAACTTTTGGTGAACGTGGTTTCTTTTTGCACAATCCAGTAATTTTGCTTGGTTTTATATTAACCATTATAAATCTTAAAAAAGTTGTTAATAAAAACTGGTGGTATAATTTGTTTGTACTTATTTCTACAATTGTTATAATTTTGTATTATTCTTTGTTTGGTAAGGGTGGGGGAGGCGGAGCCTACTCGGTGCGCTGGTTTATAGTATTTATTCCATTATTTTTTCCAATTATTTTGCAGTGGTTAGAAGATGGTGTTTGGCGACGTAAATTATTATATTTTTTAGCTATCATAACCCTAATAATAAATATTTTTGCCATGGGCAACATTTTGGGTGGTGCCAACCATGGTAAAACCTATAGTTTTATCAATATGCTTCGCGCTTTTCCTGGGTATACTGTAGAACAGGTTAAAAATTGGAGTATAGTTATTGGTAAGTAATGATTACGCCTCTATTGTTATTATTTAATCTTTATTACCCGTCCGCTACTATTGGCTCCGAACTATCACCCTCCTATCACCCTCCTTGACAAATATTCGAGATTTTGTTACAATGTTCACATCTTAGTAATTAGCCCGTTTTTAACGGGTATTACTAGGCTACCATAGACAGCAGGCGGCCACCTTGGCCTTAATTACCTGCCGAGGTGCAAAGAATTTATTAAGGTCGATTTGCGCTTTTAGGTCTGTGGAAAACACAGATTTTTATTTTATAGAATTATGCCAAAAACAAGAGAACAGAAGGAAGTTACCATTAAGTCTTTGACCGATGGCTTAAAAACTGCTAAAGCAGCCGTTTTTGCCAACTTTCAAGGTTTAAAGGTATCTGAGGCAGAAGAACTACGCAAGAATTGCCGCCAAGAAAATGTTAGCGTGTTAGCAGCCAAGAAAACCTTGTTAAAGCGCGCTTGCGCTGATGCAGGTTTAACTGGTTTAGACCCTACTATTTTTTCGGGTGGTGTTGCTACCTTTTTTGGTGCCGACGAAGTAAGCGCAGCCAAAATCGTGCAGACCTTTGCTAAAACTCATGAATTAGTTACCATTTTTGGTGGTACTTTAGAGGGTAAACTAATTGACGCCGCTGGTGTAAAAAGTTTGGCAGCTTTGCCAAGCAAACAACAGTTGTTAGGGTCATTAGTTGGTACTTTAAATGCTCCAGTGTCTGGATTTGTTAATGTTTTAGCTGGTAATTTACGTGGTTTAGTTGGTGTTCTTAATAACATCAAAACAGCAAAAGTTTAAAATAATTATTAATTTAATTTAAAAAATATGACAGACGAAAATAAAGTAGTTGAAGTGCCAGAAAAATTTAAGGCACTTGTAGAACAAGTAGAAAAAATGTCCGTTTTGGATCTTTCCGAATTGGTAAAAGTATTAGAAGAAAAATTTGGTGTATCTGCTTCTGCTCCAGCCATGATGATGGCTGCCGCTCCAGCTGCTGCCGGTGCTGCTGCTGAAGAAAAAACCGAATTTAATGTAGAATTAACTGATATTGGTGATAACAAGATTAACGTCATCAAAGCAGTAAAAGATATTACTGGTTTAGGTTTGGCTGATGCTAAAGCATTAGTTGATAGCGCCCCAAAAATGGTAAAGGAAGGCGTTAAGAAGGAAGAAGCAGAAGAAATGAAAAAGAAAATTGAAGAAGCTGGTGGTAAAGTTACTTTGAAATAATAATATTTTCAAACAAAAAACTCCCTATAGGGAGTTTTTTGTTTAGGAATGTTTAAGGTAGAACGATTTGGTATAATTTATTGCTGTCTAATATAAAAGCACGTTTATTGGCCTCGTCTATTACTAGCCCATTGGGAGCCTGCCATTCTGAAGCAATAATTTGAGATTTTAGATGGCCGTCTTTATCTAATATTAGTAAACGTTTTCCAACCGTATCTAATAAATAAAGATAATTAACATCATTGTAAGTATAAATAGAACCGCCAGCGGTTAGAATTGGATCTAAACCTTGGATTAAAAAGGGTTGTTTTTTGCCAGCAGTTATTTTTTCTATTTGGCCGTTGTTTTTGCTGATATATAAGTCGCCATCAATAGTTAAATCAACTCCGTTTTTGATGTCGACCGTGTTGTCTTTTAACCATTCTTTTCCTGGTCCGAAACCGGTTTTTATACTGTCATGTTTGTAAATTTGGTTGTTGTTTGTGTCTAAGCTGTAAAGGCGACGGTTATAAACAACAATGTCATTAATAGTAGAGTTAGTTTTGGGGTAAGAGATATCTGCTGGTTCGATAGTATTATTTTTAGGGTTATATGTGGCTAATTTATTTTGATTATAAATTAAAGCCAAATAGTCGTTTTCTTTAGGAGATGATAGAGCGGTAAATCCATTAGCAAAATTTACTTCAACACTTTTTTGGCTTCTGGTAAGTTGATTGTAAATAAATAATTTAGAAGATGACGGTGATATTGCTATAATTAAATTTTCTAATTTTGATATTCTTTGTAGTGTAGTATTCGCTTCATTCCAGTCGGATAATAATTCTGGTTTAACAGTAATAATTTTGCGTAAACGAACAAAAATATTTTCTAGTTGCTCGTTGAGATTTTCACAGACAGTTTTTTTAGATTTGTCTGTACAGGCGCTAAGATTTGTTAGTAAGTTTTTAGCTACGGCCAGCTCGTTTAAAGCAGTGGTTTCGTCGTTATAAATTAAAGCACTATCAGCAGCGTCTTTTTTGGCCATAATAATCTGAATAGTAGCTTGGTATTGTTTTTCTATAGCTAAATTATTTTGTTTAATTTTGAGCCATGATATGCCAGTAACAAGAAGGATTATTGTTGTTATGGCGACAAAGAAAAGGATTTTAGTTATAAGTGGCAGTTGTTGTATGCTGATTTTATAATTTCGCCATTGTTTGGCGGCGTCAGCCAAGACGTTTTGTCGGCGGTTTTGATAATTAGTGATAATAAAGAATAGAGTTAACAAACCTCGTCCCGCCCCACTTATAATTGCTCCGAGTAATAAGATGACCCACCAAATCCCAAGTCCGATGTATTTAATGGTAGTTTTTAAAAATGACCAAGTAATAATTAAAATTGTTTGGGTAGTATCTTTAGATGGTTTTGTTTTGTTTGGTTGATAAGGGTGAGCATGAGCAGAATTGATGATTGCTGAGGTAGGCTCGGCAATTGGTGTCGGTGTCGTTGCTTCGGTTTTGTTAAAGTTGGTATCCCAAGCTGATTGGAATTTGTCTTTCCAGCGTGGAAGTATAGAAGGGGCTAGGGTACTAGCAGTATTTTTTTCGGTAGAGAAAAGAGAATGTAGAGACCGTTCGGAATCTCCTTTATTAGTTAGTCGGACTTTTTTGGTTGTTAGAGCGTTTTCTTCTGGTTTGTTGAGGTGGATTATTAATCCACCAAAAGAAAGTTCGTTTTTTAATTCGGAGAGGACACGTTCTAGATGTTCAGCGCTTTGACGTGCTGGTCTGGTGGTGATAATTTTTTGAAGACGATCGGCGTTAAAATAGTCGATTACCTTAGGAGTAGAAACAAAAACATAATCGTTTGGACTGATCTTGCCTTGGATTATTTGAGAAAAAAGTTGGGTATCTGGTTCTGTTTCTTCGTTAGTATTATCAGCAATTAGGTCCATCTTTTGATATATATTTTCGCGATTACGATAAAATAAAAACATTTGTGGTTTGCCATAAAAAGAAAAAATCATCTCTTGTTGGCGCAAGGTGCCTACCACGCAATTAATAGGGATATTGTGGTGAAGCAAAGTTAAGCTGGTTTGGTTAATTTTGGTTAAAACAGTTTCTAAGGCGTTTTGGTTTTCAGTTTCTGGAGCTTCATAATAGCGATTTTCGATTTCGTCGATAATATTTTGTAGGGCGACAATGTGTTTAGTAGTAGCCTGGTTGATTTCGCAGACAGCAAAAAAATAACCCTTCTTTTTTTCTTCTGGGGTGGAAGGTTCGGTAATATGAAGTAGAACGTGAGATTTTTCGTGATTGCCGCCCTCGACAAAAAATTCTTGGAGTTGTAGTATTTCCATATAGGGTTTACATTTGTTTCTTCTGATAGTATACTATATTTGTTAATTTATGGGAAGGTTTTATTAGTTGCTATCTAGTAAATAACCAAGTTTTCTAAATTTAGCAATTTACATAATATTATGCTTGAACACCTTTTTGGTTCAAAGACGCGTTTAAAATTATTGCAGATATTTTTCCAGGCTCCAGGGCGGTCTTTTTTTATGCGGGAGTTAGCAAGGATGGCAGACACCCAGCTTAATGCTATTCGCCGTGAACTTAGTAATTTGGAACAATGTGGAGTAATTATTCAAGTTGATGCCAAAGAATCGGCAGTAGAAGATTTGGGCACAGAACGTTCTAAATATTACAAACTTAATCCAGGTTTTTTTCTGCTAGACGAGCTTAAGGCTTTGTTGACCAAAGCACAAATTTTGGCCGAGCAAGATTTTATTGAAACTATTAAAAAACGGGCTGGCGATGTTAAATTGTTTTTGTTAACTGGAGCTTTTGTGGGGCAAGCTGAAGCCGATACCGATATGTTGATTGTGGGGAAAATAAAGCCGTTGGCGTTGGCGCGCATAATTAAAGACTTTGAGAAGTTCCTTAATCATTCTTTGCGTTACACTTTAATGGAAGAAAAAGAATATAAAGATCGTCGAGAAATCGGGGATAAATTTCTTTATGGGATTTTTGAATCTAAACATATTGTAGTAACAGATAGTTATAGCTTGGTTTAATTGATATATTTATGTTTTTAGCATTAGATAATTCGGATGAAGATAAGATTGATTTTTATTTTTTTAATGATAATTATAATCCAGCAGAAAATTCAGCTTTGGATACCAAATGGGTTCAACACTCTGTATCGGTTTCTGGAAAAGGATTATTAGAATTACTAACTGTAATTTTAGAAAAAAATAATATCAGTATTAAGGATTTATCTGGTTTAGCGGTCTTAATTGGTCGTGGTCGTTTTACAGCTACACGGATTGCCGTAACAGTAGCTAATACTATTGCTTACAGTTTGCAAATTCCTATAATTGGTGTGTCCGATTTTAATTGGAATGATTTAAGTAATCAAATAAAAAATACGCCAGTCGGGCAATTGGTTTCTGCCACTTATAGTGGAGAGGCGAATATCGGAAGTGTAAAATGTAAATCTTAAAATGTAAAATTAAAATAAATTTTTTATTCGTCTCATCAATTTGCAATTATTTTTCATTTTGAGATTTAAATTTTAAATTTGTATTGTGTTGTCATCCTATCAACGTTACCGTTTATACGAAATTTTACCAGGGCTCTCTATCTGGTTAACTTTGATTTTAGGGGTGGTTTTGTCTTTTGTAAGACCTTTATGGATGATTTATTTTATAATTATTTTTGATGTTTACTGGGTGTTGCGGGTTGTTTATTATTCTTTTTATTTAATTTTATCTTGGCGACGGTTTCGACAAGCAATAAAAATTGATTGGTTGGCCAAATTAAAGCAAGAAATACCGACATGGGAAGAAAAGAAAAATGTAATTTTTTTACCACTTTATAACGAACAGTGGCCGGTTATTAAAGATACTCTTACTGCTTTAGCAAATTCTACTTATCCATCAAAACAACTTTGGGTGATACTCTCTGGAGAGGAAAGACGTTCAGAACATTGGCTGTCGCTTCAACCTCAGATTAAAGCCGAATTTGGTAATGTTTTTGCTGATTTAATTTTTTATACTCATCCTCAGAATTTACCCGATGAAATTCCAGGCAAGGGGTCTAATATTCATCATGCTGAAAAAGAATTTAAACTTTATGCGGATATTAAGGGTTGGAATTATGATAACATAATTATCTCGGTTTTTGATGTTGATACAATTGTTCACCCGCAGTATTTTGCCCACCTAAATTACATGTATTGCAAACACCCGCGTCCAACCCATAGTTCTTTTCAGCCAATTACGCTTTATAATAATAATCTATGGGATTCTCCAGCAATACTTCGTATTATGGCGTTTGGTACTAGCTTCTGGATGTTGTTTAGTTTGGCGCGTTTAGATAATCTAGTTACTTTTTCTTCACATAGTATGAGTTTTCGGGCGGCGTTAGATTGCGGTGGCCATGCTAAAGATATTGTTAGCGAAGATTCGCGAATATTTTTTCAATGTTGGCTGCATTATGATGGTGACTATGAAACTACGCCGCTTTATATTCCGGTTTCGATGGATACAGTGCGTGATGATAGTTGGTGGCGGAGTTTAAAAAATTTATATCTTCAACAACGTCGCTGGGCTTGGGGCACAGAAAATATCCCTTATTTATTATGGAATTTTAAAAAACACCCTAGGATTGATTGGTGGAAAAAATTTGTAATTCTTTTTCATGAATGGGAAGGAAAGTGGAGTTGGGCAGTAGTGGCGATTATTTTAACTTTGCTTGGCCGATTACCTTTGTGGGTAGCTGGAACCGAGGTCCGTCAGAGCGCTTTGTTTTTTAATACCCCTAATGTTTTGGAAGTTTTGATGAGCATGGCGATGTTGGGTTTATTCGTTTCTACGATTATGAGTGTGTTGCTTTTACCACCACGTCCCGATAAACATCATCCTTACAAATATTTCTATATGGTGCTACAATGGTTGTTAGTACCAGTGTCGCTAATGTTATTTTCGGCTGCACCGTGTTTAGATTCGGTTACTCATTTAATGTTTGGTAAATATTTAGGGTTTAATGTTTCGGCTAAGAAACGTTCTTAATATCTATGTTACGCAAAACTTGTTTTTTTCTTTTGTTAGTTTTACTAGCCTGCGGTGTAGTGGGTTATAATTTGTATCGTTCTGGTAATTTACAAAAAGCTATTGTTGCTGAAGTGGGAAAAAATTTAACAAGCGATAAAAATAGTTTAGCTGCGTTGCCAACGATATTGGGTTTTGATGGGCCGCGTAATTATTTAATTTTATTTTTAAATAATACAGAAATTCGTCCAGGTGGCGGTTTTATTGGTGCTTACGGTGTGGTGACTGTAGAAAAAGGGAAGCCACAGATTATAAAAATTGAAGGTACTGAAATTTTGGATAGCGCGGCTGGGAAAAATATTGGTACTGTGCCACCAAACCCAATAAAAGATTATGTGGGTGTGGAATCCTGGTATTTTAGAGATAGTAACTGGTCGCCGGATTTTGCTGTTTCAGCGCGCCAGTCTTTAGAATTATACCAGAAAGAAAACGGTGTGTTGGCCGAAAAGATTGATGGTGTGATTGGTTTTACACCAACATTAATTGAAGAAGTTTTAAAAATAATCGGGCCTTTGTCGGTAAATAATGAACAATTTACTGCTCAAAATTTTACCGAAAAATTAGAGTATGAAGTAGAATATGGTTATACCGCCAAGGGTCAGACTAAGCCAGAGCGCAAACAACTAATATCTGATTTGGCGGCTGCATTTTTAGATAATACCAAAAGTAATATTTTTAAAAATTGGTCAAAATATTTGCCTTTGATGGAAAAAATGATTCAAGAAAAACAGTTGATGGTGTGGTCTTCAGATAAATCGTTGCAAACTTTAGTTAGTCAAAATAATTGGTCCGGTGAGATGAAAAGTAGTGTTGGTGATTATGTGTTGTGGGTAGACGCTAATTTAGGTGCTTTAAAAACTGACGTAGCGATTATTCGAGAATTAGATTATTCTATTATTCCTTCGAGCACAACCTATATTGCTACTGCCAAGATGAAGTTTATACATAATGGTGTTTTTGATTGGCGTACTACTCGTTATCGTGATTACGCACGGGTATATGTTCCGACTGGCAGCAAATTAATTAAAACCGTTGGCTCGATGGAAGAAGATCGCAGTTTAAAAACAGGCGTAACTGATAGTGGAATAGAAAATGACCGACAATGGTTTGGAGCGTTTATTGCAATTGAACCAGGTAAAATCGGTGAATTAACTTTTCAATATATCTTACCACAATTTATTGTTGATCAAATTAAAGCGGGAGAATATAATTTGTTAGCTCAAAAACAATTAGGTATGGTGAACGCAAAATTAAATTTAAATCTCGACTTTGGTAAATCTGTAATGAGTGCTGCTCCAGGTGAGGATCAGAAAAATTGGGGAAACAATAAATATAATTTTGCAACTGATTGGCAAACAGACAAAACATTTAGTTCAAAAATTAAAAACTAAAAATTCTCGTTATGTTTATTAAAAAAATTGGTATTGATTTAGGCACCACCAATGTATTGGTGTATGTACCTAAAAAAGGTATTTTTCTTAATGAGCCAAGTGTGGTGGCTATTTCTAAGGCTGATGGTAAAGTATTGGCTGTGGGTTTAGAGGCCAAAGATATGATTGGTCGCACACCCGATACTATTATTGCCGAACGCCCACTGAAAGATGGGGTAATTGCTAACTACAACACTACCGAAGCCATGCTTCGCTATTTTATTAATAAAGCTTTAGGTGGTGTGCGATTGTTTCGTCCAGAAGTAATGGTAGCAGTGCCAGCTGGAATTACTTCTACCGAGCGCCGTGCTGTAATTGACGCAACTATTGCTGCTGGTGCACGAGCTGCCTATATTATTAAAGAACCAGTGGTGGCGGCCATTGGCGCGGATATTCCTATTGGAGCGGCATCAGGTCATATGATTATTGATATTGGTGGTGGTACTGCCGAGATTGCAGTTATTTCTTTAGGTGGAATTGTGTCTTGGGGATCGGTACGAGTAGGTGGCAATAAATTTGATCAAGCTATTGCCGATTATATTCGTCATAAATACAATTTAGCAATTGGTGAACGTATGGCCGAAGAATTAAAAATAAAAATTGGTTCGGCTTTATTTATGGACAAACCATTAATTACCGAAGTAAAAGGGCGAGATATGATTACCGGTTTACCAAAAATTGTTTCAGTTAATTCGGATGATACAACCGAAGCGCTGCAACACGATTTAGAGATGTTGGTAGAAGCAATTAAAGAAGTGTTACACAAAACCCCGCCAGAATTATCGGCCGATGTGATTGATAAAGGCATTATTTTATCAGGTGGTTCGGCGTTGTTACGTAATTTAGACGAGTTAATTGCTCAAGCGACCGGTGTGTCTACTTATGTAGCTGAAGAACCGTTGTTATGTGTCGCCAAGGGTACAGGTATTGCTTTAGAAAATTTGGATAGTTATAAAAGAAGCATTCTGGCAACAAAGTAATATGATAATAGGAATTGACGCTAGCCACGCCTTTAAATTACCTCGAACTGGAGTGGAGGGGGTAAGCTGGCAAATAATTCAAGCGTTGAAAAAACAAATACCCTTAAGTGTGAGGGTAATTTTGTATTGTCAAAAAGAATTGCCAGATGATTTTGGTGGGGTGCCAAATAATTGGGAGGTAAAAATTTTACATTGGCCTTTAAAAAAATTATGGAGCCAATTGCGTTTGGCGTTTGAATTATGGCGTTTCCCACCGGACGTATATTTTTCGCCAGGGCAACTTTTACCATTATTCGCGCCAAAAAATTCGATAGTGTATTTACATGATAGTGCTTTTTTGGTATATCCAGAAGCATATAATTTTTGGGGGAGAAAATATTTAGAATGGATGAATCGTTTGATAATTAAAAAAGCAAAATTAATTATTACTTCAACAGAATTTAATAAACAAGAATTAATTAAATATTATCCGTGCTATAAAAATATTGGCGATAAAGTAAAGGTGGTGCCGTTGGCGTATGATAGTGAAAAATTTCGAAATATAAAATACGAAATACGAAATTACGAGCCATATATAATTTATGTGGGTAGATTAGAAGAAAAAAAGAATACCAAAAGACTGGTGGAAGCATTTGGTGTGCTTAAGGAACAGTTAGCAATCAATAATGAGCAAGTTGATGATTTTAGTAATTTAAAATTATTATTAGTTGGAAAAAATGGAGTAGGGTATGAAGAAATTGAAAAGACAATTCAAGTAAGTTTGTATAAATCCGATATTGTTCAGCCTGGTTATGTAAGCGATAAAGATTTGCCAGGCTTAATTAGAAGTGCGAAGTTATTGGTTTTGCCTTCACTTTATGAAGGTTTTGGGCTGCCTGTTTTAGAAGCTTTTGCTTGTGGTGTGCCTGTGGTAGCTTCAAATATTGTTGCTTTACAAGAAGTCGGCGGAGAGGCAATAGAATATGTTGATCCGTTAGAAATTTCAGATATAGTTCGTGGTTTAAAAAAAATATTGGTTAACCCAGGTTTGCGCGAAAGCATGGTAAAAAAAGGGGGAGAGAGATTGGGTTTTTTTGATTGGGACAAGACTGCAACTAAAATATATGGTTGGATGGTAAAGTAGGTTGCCAAAATTACCTGTATTTGTTATAATAAAATAGCCATTAAACGGCTATTTTTCGTTTTAATTTTGCGGTAATGTTTGTTGGAAATACCCAAATTGTAGAATTTTTTAAAGGAGCGATAGATAGCGGTCATCTTGGGCACGCCTATTGTTTTGCTGGATTAAATCAGATTGGAAAAAGAACTTTGGCCAAACAGCTAGCAACGCAAATATTGTCTACAACCTTAGAGAAATTAGATTCTCACCCTGATTTTCATTATATCGAACGTCTTACCGACGAAAAGACTGGTAAATTAAAAAAGGATATTTCAATTAGCCAAGCCCGTGAGATAAAAAGCAGGCTACAAAATCGGTCTTGGTTGGGTGGTTACCAAGTGGTTGTTTTGGAAGAAGCAGAATTATTAAATGAAGAATCAGCTAATTCCTTGTTAAAAATTTTAGAAGAACCGTCTGCGCAAAGTGTTCTATTCTTATTAGCAGAAAATGAAGCAGCTTTATTACCAACTATTCGTTCTCGTTGTCAAACATTTTATTTTTCTTTAGTATCTAAAAAAGAAATTGCCGATGGTTTGGTGATAGAGGGTTGCGAGGAAGAACGAGCCAAAGAAATTGCCGAAATATCTTGGGGGCGTCCAGGTAAAGCTATTAATTATTGGCGTGATTCAGAAAAATTAAATAATTATTATTTAGAAAAAGATCGTTGGGAAAAAATTATCTATCAATCTTTTTCCGAACGTTTGACTGTGGCCGAAGAATTATTTAATGAGAAAAGTGATTTTATAAAAAACAAAGAAAAATTACAAGAAATTTTAGATGTTTGGACAATATTGGGCAGAGAAGGAATGTTAAAGCAAATTAAATCTGATACGGCTGGTATTTTGTCTGCAACCCAGTGGTCACAATTAATTGATTCTTTGCGAGAAGCAAAAAATTTGTTAGACCAAAATATTAACCAGCGTTTACTAATGGAAAAAGTTTTACTTTTTTAAAAATTTTTTAACTTTATAAACTAAATTACTAGTATGCCTAAAAAATTCATTTCTTTTTTTGCTGTTTTGGGGATGTTAATTTTAACTGGTGCTAGTTGTATTTCATTAGGTGGCACCACAGTTGGCCCGATGGGTGTTTTTGAATCTACCGACAAAGCTGAAAGCTGGAAAGCAGTATCTGCTTTTCCTACTAATCAGGGTGTAAAAAGCATTGCTGGTATTAAAGTTTTTCGTTTATACAATGACCCTTCTGATTCTAACGCAATTTATTTGGCTAGTCGTGGTCAGGGTTTGTTTTATACCTATGATAATGGTCAAAACTGGCAGTCTGTACCAGTTTTTAACAACGCTTTTATTTACGGTTTAGCAGTAGACCCAACCGACAAATGTACAATTTATGTTAGCGACGGGCCGCATATTTTTAAAACTACCGATTGTAGTCGTACTTGGAAAATTGTTTATACCGAAGAACGCACTACAGAACGTTTGGTTTCTTTGTCGATTGATTTTGGTGATCATAATGTAGTTTATGGCGCACTTTTGGGCGGCGATATAATGGTAAGTAAAGACGCTGGAAAAAGTTGGCGCGTTACTAAGCGGTTTGGTTTTAACTTGCAATATTTAACATCTGATCCGTTAACTCCAAAAAGAATTTATGTAGCTAGTTATCGCAACGGACTGTTTCGATCTGATGACTTGGGAGAAAATTGGATAGATTTGACTGCTGGGTTAGACAACTTTAGCGATAGCCGTGCATTCAATCGTTTGGTTTTGAATGGTGGCCAAAAAAATAGTCTTTTCTGGATTTCGAAATACGGTATTGTTCGTTCAGATGACGCTGGTTTAACTTGGACTGAATTAAAATTATTAACTCCACCAGGAAGTGTTAATATCTATGCTTTTGCTATCAATCCAAAAAATCAAAAAGAAATTTATTACACAGGTACTATTTTGGGAGAAAAAAACGTTCATGTGCGATCTACCTTTTACAAATCTACAGATGGCGGTACTAACTGGTTGACTAAAAAGTTACCAACTAATACTATACCAACCCATTTGATGTTGCATCCAGATAATGGCTCAAGATTATTTATGGGCTTTACTACTCTAGACTAATAATTAAATATTAATATTATGAATATTAATGATTTTAAAATTGATTTTGATAAAGTAATTGAATTTTTAAAAACTGATATTTCTGGTTTACGTACCGGTCGCGCTTCGGCTGCTATGGTGGAAGGGATTAGTGTAGATGCTTACGGCACTCACCAGCCCTTAAAAGCAGTTGCTTCGATTACAATTTCTGACGCCAAAACTTTAATGATTGATCCGTGGGACAAATCATTACTTGGTGCAGTAGAAAAAGGAATCCGTGATTCTAATATTGGTCTTAATCCAGTAAACGATGGTAGGGGAATTAGATTGATTTTGCCAGAATTAACAGTTGAACGTCGACAAGAGTTGATTAAAGTTTTGCACCAACGTTTAGAAAACGCGCGCATTTCGGTGCGTAAAGTGCGAGAAGAAATTCGTGATACCATTGCTGGCGAAGAAAAAGAGGGTAATATTGGTGAAGATGAAAAATTTAAATTGCAGGAAGATTTAGATAAAATGGTAAAAGATTATAACGAGAAGATTAAGGGGGTTGGAGATGATAAAGAGGAGGAGATAAATACGATTTAATTTAAATGTTATGATAAATGATTTAGAAAAAGTAGTTTCTCTTTGTAAGCGTCGCGGGTTTATTTTTCCTGGAAGTGAAATTTATGGTGGATTAGCCAACACTTGGGATTATGGTCCCTTAGGTGTGGAGTTAAAAAATAACGTGCGCAAAATGTGGTGGCAGAAAGTAGTTCAAGAACGAAATGATTTGCCTGTCTGAGCAATGCCAAACGGTAAACGTTTACGCATGCTTTCTAATACATTCTTAAAATTTACAAAAATACCCTGGGCAGTTTC
>LBTN01000010.1 GCA_000992085.1 Candidatus Magasanikbacteria bacterium GW2011_GWA2_37_8
TTCATACAGTTGTTCACCTAGTTTGGGGGTTTTTTTGGAGGGTATTTTTACCTAGAATTGTCTTTAAAAAACGTCCGAACTTTTTCATAAATACAGCTCGTATCAAGAAATCCCGAATTTTCGGCGACGATTTTGTACGGATTTTCCCACAACCAAAACACTTTTTGCCCTGCGAGGCGGAAGTCCGGCACGCCAAAGCGTGCAGTGCCGAACAGGCACAGCCGATTTTTTGCCCTGTTGAATAACAGTTGCCAAATTTTCACCCCAAAGAAAACGACAATAATAAATAATTTTTCATATATGCAATACTTTCTCTATGCACGAAAGTCCACGGACGAGGATGATCGTCAAGTTTTATCAATTGAATCCCAAATCGCCGAATTGCGGGAATTTGCAGAAAAAGAAAAACTGGAAATAGTGGATGAATATATTGAAAGCAAAACCGCTAAAATTCCAGGCCGACCCATTTTCAATAAAATGATGGACAGAATAGAAAATAATGATGGGTATGGAATTTTAGCATGGCACCCAGATAGATTGGCCCGCAATTCCGTTGATGGCGGAAAAATTATTTATCTGGTAGATACTGGTAAAATATTAGGACTCAAATTCCCTACTTTTTGGTTTGATAGCACACCGCAAGGCAAGTTTATGTTGAATATCGCTTTTGGACAATCCAAGTATTATATAGATAATTTATCAGAGAATGTTAAACGCGGATTACGCCAAAAATTGCGACGTGGCGAACGCCCAGGATTAGCCCCAGTGGGCTATTTAAACGAATTAAGGCATCATACAGTAGTTAAAGACCCTGAAAGGTGGCAAATTGTGAAAAAGATGTTTGAATCCTACGCCACGGGCAATTTTACGCTTGAAGCATTACAAAAATTGTCGTTTTCTTTGGGCTTAGTTAGTAGGCGAAAAAGTATTCCTTTAACACTAGGAGTAATACAGGAAATGCTAAGAAATACTACTTACTATGGAGTATTTGTAGTTAAGGGCGAAATGTACCAAGGCACGCACGAGCCAATTATTTCCAAGCAACTTTTTGATAAAGTTCAAGAAGTAATGAAACAAAAAGGCAAACCCCTTAAGCCAGAGGTAATAAAATATTTTCCATTTCTGCGCTTATTAAAATGCGGGGAATGTGGACGTTCTATTACGGCAGAAAAGAAAATTAAACCGTCGGGCAAAGAATATGTTTATTATCGCTGTACTAAAAAACAAAGGGTTTGCCACCAGAAATATTTGGAGCAAAAAGAAATAACAAAACAATTTAATGAAATTATTCAAAAAGTTGCTTTACCCAACGAAGTGAAAGATGATTTTTTGAAGCAATGGGAAAAAGATTATTCCGAGTTTTCAACAAAAAATAATGGGGATAAAAATATACTAAAAGCAGAGTTGAAAACTCTGGAAGCAAAACAAATGGATCTACTGGATGCTTATTTGGAACACACTATTTCTAATGAGGAATACCTATCTGTAAAACAAAAAATCATCAACAGGAAAGTTGAGATTAAGGAGAGTTTACAAGACAAGGGAAATAATTGGCTCGAACTTTTTCGCGAATGGATTTTATTGGCTAACCAAGCCAAAAATATCGCCGAAAGTGAAAATTTGACAGAGAAGCGAAGCTTCTTGCAAAAAATTGGCTCGGACTTCCGCCTCGCAGGGCAAAAAGTGTTTTGGTTGTGGGAAAATCCGTACAAAATCGTCGCCGAAAATTCGGGATTTCTTGATACGAGCGGGATACCAGAATCGAACTGGCCTCTCATCCTTGGGAAGGACGCATACTACCAATGTACTAATCCCGCGAACAAAGAAGCGGAGTTTCCTCCGCTCCAAAGTTATTTATTGTTGTTTTAATTCATCAAAGGGATTGTGCACGCGGAGATATAAGTGAATACTACCTTGCTTGGCCTGCTTATCTAAATAAGTTTCGGCGCTAGGAAGTTTAAACAAGATATGGCTAGCTTTTACTGTTTCTTTGGTTTCGGCTTTCCAATTATTATCTTTGGAAGCTGGAATAGTTTCGGTTTTGGTATCATCCAATCGAACAATATGATAACCAAATTGTGTTTCGACTAAAGTTGGAGAGAGCTCACCTTTCTTTAAAGCAAAAACTGCATTTTCAAATTCTGGCACCATATCACCTTTACCAAACCAACCCAAATCTCCGCCCGTAGCGTTGGTTCCATCTTCGCCATATTGTGCAGCCATTTCTGCAAAATCGGCACCGGCTTTAATTTTTTCTAATACTTGCCCGGCTTGAGTTTTTATTGCTTCACGGGCAGTAGTATCGGCGCTAATTTGTTCGGATAATTTACTTTGCAAAACAAAACTGCTAATTACTTTACGTTCGTAGGTATTTAGATCCCAACCATAACGTTTTTGTAACTCGGCATCTAATTCTGCAGTAGTTTTAAATTGTTGTAATAAATTACTTTTTAATTCATCGATTTCGGATTGCTCTACTTTTATTCCATAGGTATTAGCAGCTTGTTTAACTAAAACATTGTTAGCCAAACGCCATAATACTTGATCAGACATTTGCTCTGAGGTTAAATCCGCTTGATCATTACCGTTAGATTTTTCAAAATTAACCATAGTGTTAATAGCGTTCATATCTTCTGCAAATTCACTATACAAAATACGATCACCATTAACTTTTAAGGCCGGTAAACGCAAAACTTTAGCAACAGTAACTGTAAATGGATCGAGAGCAGTTTTGGCATAAACACGATAAATACCCACACCTGCAGAAATTAACAAAGCTGCACCAACCAAACCGCCCAAACCAATCAAAAACATTTTTATATTTTTTGATTCTAAACTTTTAGTTTGCACATTTTGAGTTTCTGTTTTAACCTCCTGATTATTTTCTTGTTCCATAAATTTAAATTAATTAATTATTCCAAAAAAATTTCCACCATTTTAATGGATTAGAAATGTTATAAGATTTTACCATATCTGTTTCTGACTGTCCAGAAGTATCTGTAGCAATAATACCACCTATTACTGTTATCTGTTCCCCCGGCTTTTGCATGTTAAGTTCGGTACGAGCTTTCTCTTCTACAAATGCCCCCGACTGCACATATTTTAAAATTTCCATTGTTTCTAATTTTTTTGCTTCTAATTTTTTTACTTCATCTTGCAAACGAGTAATTTCTTGCCGTACTTGATAATCGCTATAATAGGCTCGTCCATAAGCTACGGCTACAAAAACTGCCGCCCCCAAAGCGATTAATAAAAACCAACGTGACAAAAAGAAACGTTTAAATTGTCTTTGTTCTTTTGTCGGCATACACTATTTAAATTATACTACACCACCTCGTCAATTTCAAGATCTACTTCACTCTCTTGATCATCATATTCTTCTAATTGATTGTCGATTAAATCACGCACTAAACACAATTCTTCTTCAGTTAACTCTGGAATAGTTTTGATAAAGCCCTCATACAAAGATTTTTGACTAGAAAACTTTTTTAAATGACGAAAATTTTCTATTGCTTCTACAATTAAGGATTGAATTTTTTGTGGTTGATGTACTTGGGCTAACTCTAGTACTGCACCCTGATTTTTTGTTTCCAAAGTGATAGTGCCATAATTAAACATATTGGCAGACAAACCACGACGTCGAATAAAAATATCTTTAATTTCCGTAAATTTAGCCGAGGAAATTACTTCATCAAACCAACTTAACCGACTAATATCTACCACTCGTTCGGAAGTAATTACTAAAACATTAGAATGATTAAAAAACCAAGTCCGAAAAATTATAAATAAACCAATAAATAACCCAAAACCCAACACTACTTCTCCCCACCAACCTTGGTTTAACAACCAAAACATAAAAAAAGCGCTGGCCAAAAGTATTGCTAAACCAAAAATATAAGCCCAAGCATAAGTTAACAAATAACGACGAATAGTATGAATAACTTCTTCGTTTTCACGTAAATTGATTTTATGGTTAATAGACATAATCGTTTGCTAATTGCTAATTGTTAATTAATTCCAATTCTTCTTTAGCTACCGCACTATCACTCCACGGGATTTTCTGACCATTTGCTATTACAATACAAGGTTCGCTGCCTTTGGCAGTAATAGCAACTACGTCGCCAGATTTAGCCAAAGATATTGCTAATTTTATAGCAGCTCGGCGATCGGTTTCGATAAACAAATTTTGCCCATCTTTTTTACCTGATTCACGTGCGCCACTAGCCAACATTTCGGCAATTTGTTTTGGATCTTCATCAAAACAATTTACATCAGTAACAACTACATAATCGGCCAATTGCCCAGCGATCGCCCCCATCTTGGGGCGTTTTTTTACATCACGTCCACCGCCATCAGAACCAATAACAGTAATTAATTTATGATCTAACCCAATAATATTTCGCAAAGTATTAAACAAGGCAGTTAAACTTAGTGGTTCGTGCGCGTAATCCACCACGACTTTAAAATCCTGACCAGCATTAATAAATTCCATTCTACCTAAAATTTTATTAACACTTGCTAAACCAACACTAATTTTTTCGGCAGAAATGTTTTGTGTCTCCCCTACTGCCACAGCAGCCAAAGCATTATATACATTAAATGTACCAGCGATATTAATTTTATAATGATTATTATTAACAACAAAACTAGAACCAGATTCGTTACTATTTTCTATTTTACCCTGAACAAATTTTTGAGTTTGATTTATTTGAAGATTCTCTGTTGTTTCTAAGCCATAACCAATTTTTTTATCAGCTTGAAAGTTTAAAAAATATTTTGAATTCTCGTCGTCGGTATTAGCAATAATAATCTTTTCTATCTTTTTACCATTTAAAATTTTATGAGGATACTTGGTTAAAGCCGAGAATAATTTTCCTTTATCTTGACGGAGATTCTCAAATCCACCATGACGCTCGGAATGTTCGGTGCCAAGATTAGTAAACACAGCAACATCATACCACAAACCAAAATGACGGTACTGCAAAATTCCTTCGGACGAGGTTTCTACCACTACATATTGGCAACCGGCTTGTACCATCTCGCGCAACATTTTTTGAATCTGACCCAAACCTAACATGGTCATTTTTTTATCATTAATCCAACGTTTTTCGCCGATTTGAAATTCTACGGTGGAAAGCAACCCAACCTTAAAACCGCCTGCTTCTAGAATTGACGCAATTAAACGACAGGTGGTAGATTTGCCTTTGGTTCCGGTAACACCAACCACAATTAGATTGCGGGCAGGACGGCCATACCAGTAATAAGCAAACAAGGCAATAAGATAATGCTTTAAATTTTTCATACTAACTACGCAAACTCAATTCGTAAACTACTTCTTCGATTTTATGTAACGAACTTTTTGCTTGATCAAATTTAGTGCGATTGTAACCAGTTAGATCCATATCTACCATCTCTCCAATAATTTCTTCAGCGATTTTATGACATCGTTTTACTTCTTCAAATTTTTTCTCGGTAGCAGATTTAATCGCATAACGATACAGCTCGCCCGGCACATCGCCTAATCCACCAATAAAAATATCTGCATCCATGGCGAATTCTTTTACTTGCCCTAAAGGTTCATTAACAAAAAATTTATAAAACAAACTTGCTTCTACGTATTCTTCTAAGGCAGCCCGATACGAACCTTCATCAAACAAATCATCTTGGCCTTTAAATTCTTCATTCAATTTATCCAAATATTCCTTGGCCAAACGCAGGCGTTCTTCTGCTCCCTCTTTATCATCACGCTGAAGGGCAAAAATGGCCTTTTTAGCCTGTTGTTGGGCATCTCCAGCCACTTTTATTACTTCACGACGTTTAAGCGCATAGGATAGTAATTCTTCACGAATTTGCTGAATATATTGTTTGTCGAGCATACAAAATCATTTAATAAATAATCACAAATTAGAGTTTATCCCCAAGCCTCTTGCTTTTTTATTTATTTTAGTATATCATTATATACGTTGTTTGTCTATTTAATAGTTCATAAAATTATAAGGTTAAAAAAGTGCAATTAAAAAAATAAAACTTGCCTTTATAAACTTTATACTTTTCAAACCGACCATGGCCCGGTAGCTCAGCTGGTAGAGCAATTCCCTTTTAAGGAAGAGGTCCTGGGTCCGAATCCCAGCCGGGTCACTAAAGAAAAACATCCTAATAAATTAGGATGTTTTTCTTTATTTGGTTCAGTTGGGATTCGGACAAGAAAAGGGTGAAAACGAGAGTTTTTGATTAATAGAATGTGTATAATTAAATTATAAACTGTATTAGTATCGTAAATATAAATACTTGATTTAATTGCTAAATTCATTTATAATATTGAACATTATAATTTATTATTTGTATATGAACGACAAAAATAATACACAAGAAATTAAACAGTGGCGGCATGTTTTTATTGAGGCGATATCTTTTTCGTGGTTGGCTTGGGCGTCTCTTTTTGGTTATATTGCTGTTGAGATCTCACATGGCAACCCGTTAGTAGCCGGAGGGCTAATTTTGGCGGCGGCTATTTTGGCCATGAACGGTTTAGCAAGAACAGATTTTTGGTTAACATCCCGCGGACCAAATTGGTGGCGACATCACAAATATTTACGTTTTTTTCATCATATAACAGATGAGGGAGAATTAGCTGGTATTTTTATTGGCCTTATTGCATTATCCCTTTTATATTTTAATGGTGCACACGAACATATCCACTTTGCCTATAAAGAAGCATTTACCTTGTTGGGAATTATGTCTGCCGCGAACCTGGCAGTACTACACATGATGCCGATAATGTCTTTTTTAGAAAAAATCGGCGGGGTGCGATTGGTAGTTATTGGCGGATCTCTTTTATCATCGCTAACTGGCGAACCAGCGGCTAGTGTTTTTTTGGCGGATTATTTGAAAAAAAGAGTCGAAGAAAAAGATCGGGCAAAACTAGCAACTGGCTTGGCTGCTACTATTGGCTCTGGTGGAAGTTTTATGCCATTTGCTGCGCCACCAATTTTAATTGTTTGGGGAGTATTGGCAAGTAAATTTGGCTGGGGTATACCACAATTAATTTCTTTTGTAGGTGTAGGTTGTTTTTTACATGTTTTAATCACAACTTTTCGTTTTAGCAAATACATAAAAAATATTGAATCACCCGCAGAAAAATTATCAAGCAAAGGCCTAGTTTATTTATCTCTTCTAGCTTTGGTAATTTTGTGGCATGTTATTTATCCTGGAACTTTATTGTGGATCTTTGATATAATTATTGGTTTTACAAGTTGGTTTGTAGCGAATAAAAAATATAAAAATTGTAACGAAGATACCCTTGAAGAAGCCTTTACAGCCAAATGGCAACCGCTAATCCTTGCAACTTTACTTATGGCACTAGAAATTATTGGCATAGTAGCAGATCCGCTTATTACCACAATCGCCGAACAAATTCCAACCACCTGGCCACCACTAGCAATTGCTTTTGCCTTATTTTTTATTACTACCTGGACATCTCATTTTGCCGACAACGCTTTGGCCAGCCGCGTATTTATTATGATACCAGTTGCCCTTATACCAGTATTTAGCCAACCGATTGCAGCACTTCTGGCTGCTAGTGTGATTATGGGGGCATTGTTTGGTGGGTTCTTAATGATTCCGGCTAATTTGCCCAACTTTTATTTAGCACGCACCTTCAAAGTAACACCTGGCGCATGGATTAGAGTTTCGTGGCATCTATACCTTACTATAGCAGCTTACGTTGGCTGGATTATTTTGAAATATTTTTTAATAATATAGGCCACGATAAATAAAATAACTCCACAATTCGTGGAGTTATTTTTTAGTTAATAATATATTTTAAATCACTATAAATATTTCTATCAAACTACTAATTTAATATTTAACCTATTTTTAACCTTTTTTACCACGTCATCTAAATGCCGATTAACTTTAACTAAATAATCAAAAACGCCATTTTTTATTGATTCTTCTATTTTTTCTGATTCGTTTAAATTGGTTAATATAATCACTGGCACTAATTTACCCCAAGCATCCTGACGCAAAATCTTAAGCATGGTCATACCATCCATACGTGGCATTACCAAATCTAACAAAATTAAATCCGGATGTTCTTTTTTAGCAACTTCCAACCCCTCTATACCATCGGCTGCAGTAAAAACCTGAAAAACTTTACTAGAAAATTTATTTCTTAGGGCCTCCAACAAAATCACTTCATCCTCAATAATTAATATCTTTTTTGTCATATTACACTTTTAAAATCTTTCTAATTTTGCTTATTACATCGTCTAATTTCCACTCTGCTTTGATCAAAAAATCATAAGCTCCTTGCTTGATCGCATTTTCCGCGTCATCTGAAGTTCCCAAATTAGTTAATACAACAATAGGAATTTTTTTATACTCTTTAATCTTTTTTAATTGTATCATCATAGTTATCCCGTCCATTCTTGGCATAACTATATCTAAAAGAATTAAATCTGGTTTACATTTTGAAACCATTTTTAACCCTTCTACACCATCTTTCGCTACACAAACTTTGAAAACTTTTTCTTCTTCAAGTTTGTCTCTTAAAACCTCTACCAACGCAGACTCGTCCTCGACGATAAGGATCTTCTTTAATAATGTCGCCATAAAAATAAACTTTATTCTTTTTAATTTATGTAAAAATTAAAAAGATAAATAATTTTTTAAACATCTACTTCTTCTAACCTCTTTGTGCCCTCTTTTAATTTCATACCTTTTTTAGGAAAAGTCACATAAAAAGTACTTCCCTTATTTTCTATTGATTCAAACCACACGCGCCCACCAACTTCATCTAATATAGATTTGACTATATATAATCCTAATCCTGTACCATCGGTATCCTTCTGTTTTACATTATCAGCTCTAAATAATTTTGTAAAGATTTGGTTTTGTTGGTTTTTAGTAATTCCATAGCCATTATCGACCACTTTAATTAGAATATTATTTTTCTTAACTCCAACGTACAATTCAACATTGCCTTTATCATGAGAATATTTAACCGCATTAGATAACAGATTCTGAATAATTATTCTTACAATCTGTTGGTCAACCATTACTGCCCTTGGCAAACTTTTATCGTAACGTTTTAACAAATTAATCTGTTTTAATTTAATTTTGTATCCCAGATCAACAATAATACTGTTAACAATCTGCCGTATATCGGTGCGTTCTGGTTCTATTATTAAAGTACCCATTTCTATACGAGAAACATTTAGTAGAGAATTGACCAAATTTATCATACGTAAATTGCTGTCATAAATTGTTTCTATATATTTTTCTTGTACAGGATTAAGTTTGCCTGATCTACGATTTAACAGCATTTCTGAATACCAATTAACAGCGGTAAGCGGCGTCCGTAATTGGTGCGATGCTAAAGACACAAACTCTGTTTTAGCGCGATCAATATTTTTTTCTTTGGTAACATCTCTCTCGATGCCAACAAAATATAAAATCTGCTTATTAAGACCTAAAATCGGGATAATATCAACTTCGGATATATATGTTTGACCATCAACACGTCGATTAGTAATTTCTCCATGAAATGGTTGCTTTTTTTCTTTAATTATATGCCACATACTTTTATAGAACTCTTTTGGCATCTGTTTACCCCATAATGCTGGCGTTTTACCTCGCATCTGTTCAAAAGTATAACCGGTGATTCTCTCGGCAGCTTCATTAGCATCAATTATCTTCCCGCCAGGATCAGTAATAACTATATGATCAGAAGATTTTTTTACTGCCAATTTAAATTTTTGTAAATCATCCGCCAAAATATCACTTTTATGCTTTTCGACTTCCACATCTTCTAAAACATTTAGAATGGCTGCTTCTCGTTCTTCTAAATCTAGATGATTTTGTAACATAACCTTAGACTGTTCTGCTAATTTTTTACGTTCAAGCTTAATTGTTTCGCTCATATCATCAAAAGCCTTACCTAATTTACCAATTTCATCATTTCTTTTAATATTTAATTTATAGCCATAATAACCAGCGGCAATTTTATTTACACCGGAAAATAATTTTAAAATATTTTTAAAAACACCCCGATAAAATATCAAAAACAACATGCCAATTACAGAAAAAAGCAAAACTGTAATTACCCCCCCTAAAACATATGCCTTATTTTGTGCTCGCTGGATACTATAATTAACATCTCCTAAAAGCAAAAAAGAATTAGAAGCCATTGATTGCGCCTCTACCAAAATACCAGCCACTAACCTACCAAGCAAAGTTTGGTTCAACAATATTTGTTCGTTTTGGGTAGATAAAAAATCTACAAATTTTACCGGCCAATCTTTAGTAGTTACACCTTTTTTAATTTCTTCTAAAAAAACTTTATAAATTTCTTGTTCATCATAACTTACATCTACTTGCAACTTATATCTCTCTGTTAGACTTAAAAAATCTTGCGACAGCTTATCTTGACTATTTAACAAAGCAGCCAACCTCTCGTTGTACAAACTATTTTGGGTAATTATTCTATTCAAAATTTCACCAATTTGTTCATGCCTGATCTGCCACTGAATTTTAGCACGTTCGGAAGGATACAAAATATAGTCGGCTGCTACAATATTACGTTCATAAATTTTTAAAGCAAGTTCGCTTATCAAGGTCCTGATAGAATTATCTTGATTTATATTAGATATAGTCTGATAAATACCTAAACCTAAAATCACAATAATTAACATTGCTGATAACAAACTCAAATAAATTTTTGTTTTAATTAACATTACAAAAATCAATATATAATAGTAATTGCTTCTGGCTTTACCTTATCTAAAATTTGATAATTAAAAAAATCTAAATAGTTAGGCATTACCACGTTATTTTTTGTCTTCCAACGATATTCATTTTCTAAAATTAAAATCTGTGCCTGAGACAGGCCAACCATAAAATTATAATCCGACCAAGTATTATTAATTTCGTTGATTTGATTGCCGCCCAAAAATTCACTCATTTGGCTCTTGGCTGTATCGGGATATTTTTTTATATAATCCTCAGCTTCTATTAACGCCTTTAATACTTTTTCTAATATTTTTTTATTATTTAAAATATAAATATTTTTAGCTATCAAATTATAATACTGTTTATAAATTCTTGTATCTTTAAATTCAACTACATTATCGGCACCAACTAATTTTATGGCTTGAGCTATATAAGGATCACGCATAGAAAATGCGTCTATTTTACCAACCTGAAACGCCTTAGGCAGATCCTCTGGTTGGTAAAATTCTAACTTAACTTCATCTTCGTTTATATTATTAAACAATAAAAACATACTTAGAAAGAAATGCACAGCCGAATCTTTTTGTGTGCCAATAGTTTTACCTTTCAAATTTAACGGTTGTGATATACCGTGATCGCGTCTAGCAATTATCCAACTACCCCGATCAGTGAAGGCTGCTTCACTAAAAATAGAAAAGTTAGTTCTATTTAAACTATTATTCATAACAATATTTTCTGAGACTAAAGCAACGTCCACTTTATCATCAAACAAAGCTTGCGCTGCCAATTTACCACTCTGATATTGAACTATCTGAACATCCAGACCTGATTTAGTAAAAAACCCTTGTTTACCTGCCACGCCAATTAAAGCGCTGGCGATATTATCTTGCACGCCAATTCTTATTGTTTCTGAAATCGGGCTAGCTTTTGGCATATTAGACTGACTGTAGTACCAATAAACTGCAATTATAAAAACAATTAGCAAAATAACACCAAAAATAATTTTTTTAGTCATATTTTAATTGTTTTTTTAATTCTTCAATTTCTTTCTTTAACTCAATCATTTTTTTCTCGCGACCAACCATAGCTTTGTTTAATCTTACTAAATCAGCTGTTTTGTTTATAATTTTCTCTTCAGACAATTTCTGCTTGGTTATATCTCTTACAATCGCTTGAAGAAAAACTTTTTTAGATGTTTCAACTTTTGATAAAAATACTTCTGCAAAAAAGTCTTCTCCATCTTTTCGTCTATGTACCCATCCAAACAAATTAGATCCGTTTTTTATCGCTAATTCAATCATCTCTTTAGCTTTCTTGCTAGAAAGTTGACCATCCGGTTGTAATTTTGGTGACAACTTCCAGGGCGGATAAGATAGAAATTCTGCTTCATTTTTAACTTTGAACATTTCTAAAGTTGCTTTATTTCCTGAAGTAAACTTCCACAGCGGCGGATCAAGAGTCATTACGGCATCGCGCGAAGTTTCAAACAATCCACGATATCGCGCCTCTTTTTCTTTTAATTTTTCTTCATTTTCTTTTTTTTCAGTTATATCTTTAGCGGTTCCAATAATAGCATACGGTTTACCCTTACTATTTTTCAGTAAAGTTGTTGTCATTATGGTTAGAAACGGTTTACCGTCTTTAGTTATATGCCCAACTTCACCACTATATGTACCAAATTTTATAACTTTTTTATTAAACAATTTTACCTCATCTTTAATTTGTTTTTTATTATGAAAAATATTCAAATTCTGGCCAATAAGATTATCAGAGCTCTTGTAGCCATGCATCTTATACCAAGCTTTATTAACAAAAGTAAGTTTACCAGTTAAATCAGCAACCGCCATACCCTCGGCAGACTGCTTAACTATAGAAGAAAATAATATTATCTTCTCCTTGTCTGTAAGTTCTACTATATTAATTACTTTATTTTTTATAGACATAAAACACAAGACTCAACTATTTTTATGTTCTTTAATTTGTTTTTTAAGCTCTATCATCTTCTTTTCTCTTTCGACTATCAAATGATTAGTCCTGTTTAATTTTTCAATTTGTTCTTTCAACTTACTATACGACACCTTTAATTTGACTGCCATATTATCAAATGATTTACCTAACTCTTCTAATTCATCACCAGTGCTAATAGTAAATTTATAATCAAAATTTTCTTTACCAAGTTGTTGAACCCCGTTTTCCAAAACATCCAATGGTCTTAATATCCTATTAACCAAAAATATGATAGCCACTATAGCAAACATTGCTGCTAAAAAAACAAGCAGACTTAAAAGCAGGGCAATACGCATCGCAGGGGCAACCAACTCTTCTAAACCTCTCTCTATTACTAAATAAAAAGGTAGATCACCAATCTTAGTAAGATTTACAATTTCTTTCTTTTTATCAATCTCATCACTAATTTCGTAGATTTTATATTTGTAAACTAGGGCTAAATCATTTTGTACATCACCATAATCTAAAGGCTTGATTTCCAATCCGGAATAACGCTTTTTTTCTCTTATTAAGGATTGCTGTTCTGGACTAAGCAACCCTAAACTTTTGTATATTCTAGACTCATCATTTGAAAAAATTATTACACCATCACTATCTGTGAACATCAATACTTCGTTGCCTCTTATATTATTAGAAAGAATAAATTTATTTATAGTATCCGGCATCATTTTTACTACTACCACTCCAAGTATATCACCAGCCGACGATTTTACTGGATAAGAAAAATAATAACCAAGTTTCTGGCTAGTTACACCAATCGAAACATCCACCCACGGATTACCACTAATCGCTTGCTTAAAATAATCACGAAAAGCATAATTCTGCCCAACAAAAGTTTTATCTGTAGATTCCCAAGTAGTGCCATTAGTACTAATCAGATAAATCGCAGAATACTGATCATTAATATTATAACGCGTTAATCGACGTAATGTGGCTTTATCTGATATTTCTACTCGTCCACCAACAGAATCAAACATAATTGGTTCCTCTATTACTGGATTTTTATCTTTAACCCTCATATATTCAATAATAGTGTCGTCGACTGCTATGCTTTTAACCAAATTGCCCCCGCTTTGAAAAATGGAGACCAACCCGTGTGCTTGAACTAGACTAACAGACCCCAACCCTTGTTTAACCTCAGACACAAGACTAGCTTTGGTTTGAATATAAACAAACAAAACTGATAAAATACCAAAAAAAGAAATAATACCAATAATAACTAGACTTAATTTAGTTTTTAGCTTTAATTTCATAAACTAGCTATTAATTAGGCTGTAACTACTTCTTTTTGCTTTATACGATACAAAAATAATATAGCTAATAATAAAGCAACAATTGCAACTATCGTCATCGGTAAATTAAGATGCTGATAAAAGTTAACCCAGAAACTCTTATTTACAACAAACGTTCGTATTGGACCAAGTGATGTTTTTACTTTTGATTTTGGATCAATTGAAACAGCATAAATTGAGTGTGTACCAGGCTGTAGTTCGATCGTATCTTGAGAATGATTAAATTTCCATACGCCGCTACTATCACTTAAAGTGCGGTAAATTACTGTACGTTCACTGTTTATATAAGCCACAATCTCCTGATTTGGCAAAGCAGTCCCCTGAAAAGTAATGCTATTACCTATAATAGTTTCGACCCCTGTAGCTACTGCGGTAACTTGCGGTGGTAATAAACTGGGAATTTCGGTTGCTTCAATTAATCCAGGTATTAACGGGGTGGTAATAATTTCTCCGGCAGTTGGCGCGGTAGTTGGCGAAACGACAACTGAAGGAACAGCTACAGAAAAATTAATTGTATTATCTACACTTTGATTATCACTATTATCTATTGCCCATAAAACAGCTGTGTGTGGACCACGGCTTAAAGCTAAACTACTTGGCAACGTTATACTCCAAACTCCATCATCTGAAACAACCGCCTGCAAATTATTACCATCAATACTAACTTGAACAATCGAATTAGGTTCAGCCAAACCATGTAAAATTGGTGTAGCCGTAGTTAGAACTTCGCCCGCGGCTGGCAAAACAGCATAAGGAATAGTAGGGGCAGTAAGATCGATAGTTAGGCTAACTGTATTGGAAAACTGACTAACATTATTATTAAAATCAACGGCCCTAACAGATAACAAATGATTACCTTCGCTAAAAGTGAATTTTTGACTAAAGACGCTTTCATTATCTACGACCGAAATAAAACGACCTAACAACAAACCATTATCATACAAATCAATTCTGGAGCGTGGACTAGCTATACCCGATACTACTACTGCAGGAGTATTAACTGGAGCGTTAAACGCTGTAAGTATGGGTGTAGTTGGTAGTAAAATATTTTCTGCGAGCAAACCTCCGCCGCCACCGCTAGTAATTACAAATACTGGTGGCACAACTGATTCTGTCTCATAAACATTAATATTATTAATTGTAGACTCGTTACCAAAACTATCAACTGCCCAGATTTTTACATAATAATTATTAGTAATAGACAGACCAGTTATAACTGAAAAAATAGTATTAATATTACTTAAATTAACATCGTCTGCCGTACTCCATTTACTAGCTGTGCCCGCTCGATTTTGTACATCAAATTCATTAGAGCCGTGCCAAATTTCATAATGATCAAAATTGGTGTCGACTATCCCGCTAGACCAGTTTAATGTTACGGTGCTAGTAGTTGAAGAAAATTTACTAAACACCAATAAACCAACCGGCGCTTTAGTGTCTAGCGCAAAATCACTCGAACTATAATCAGAGCCTAGATTGCCAAAAACATCCAACCCATGCAACCGAACACGCATATTATTTTTTTCTTGGTCAACAAAATCTACCCCTGCATTCCAAGTAATAGTTTTGTTTATATCAGATGTAGTATCACCAATATCACCAGCTACACTTGTAGTTGCTACCACCCAAGTAGCGCCACCATCATCAGAAATTTCTAAAAATACAGTAGATGTGGTAGCACTATCCGATAAATCATAATTTATTATTATATTTCTGGTACCAATAGTTTGTGCAGCTACAACGTTATTAATTACGGGCGACTTGGTATCTAGATCGAATACAGCAGATTGCACAAATGCGCCTTGATTAGAAAAGTAATCTTGCGCCCTAACACGCACTTTCATATCTGATTGTTCTTGATTACCAAAATCTACTTTGGCATCCCAAGTTATACTTTTACTACCAACGCTTTGGCCACTACCAACATTACCAGATAAAGTACTAGTTGGCACAGTCCAGCTAATTCCATTATCAGATGAGATTTCTACTTCAACAAAACTACCAGAAGCAGTTAAATCATTTAAGGTATAATTTATTATTACACCAGCACCTCCAACCGTTTGCGCGGCTGATACTGCACTAACCGCTGGTGCTTTGGTATCTACAGTAAAACTATTTGAAGATGCAAAACTACCAATATTACTAAAACGATCAACACCCATAATACGCACCCTCATGGAGGAATTTTCTTGATTATTAAAATCTATACCAGCGTTCCAAGATATACTTTTACCAACACCCGAACTTACTCCACCTCCAACATTGCCTCTAGCCGTAGTGGTTGGTACACCCCAACTGGACCCACTATCATTAGAGATTTGTAAAATCACAGTATTATTACTTCCAGCATTATCGACTAAATCATAATTGATTACAACATTATTTGTACTAGGAGTTTGGCTAATCACAAAATTAGCGACCACTGGTCCATAGGTATCAACTGCAAACGCAGAGGAGACAGCTAAATTACTGCTTAATAAAGTATCAGTAGACTGTAGACGAACATAAGTAATCGGATTTTCACTATTTGGTAAATCTACCGCCACATCCCAAGTAAAAACACGACTAATGCCGGTAGAGGTAAATACCAAACTGCTGGTGCCATTACTTCCTACCCCACCTTTTTCTGTCATTGTATGCCAATTTATGGTATTTGTAGAGAATTCATAAACACTTAAATTGTTAGTATCATTTTGTCCGTCAGTACCCGTATAATTAATTACTACATAATTAGCACCATCAACTTGATTGGCTGAAGAAATTGTAATGCTTGGAGCAGTATTAGAAATACCAACAATGTTAGAAAAATCACTTTCACTACTGGCAGAATATGAAACATCTGATGGATTACGCGATTTTACTTTAAAACTATAATTGGCTACTGGAGAAACTCACTATTATCTAATGTACCATTAGTTTGAACATACTTATTGGTAGACACTTCTAAAATTGCATACTCAACACTAGTTGATTCCCCAACGTGTGCATTAATTAATAAATCAATCGAGGTATTTTGTGGATTATTTACTGTTGGTGTATCTGGTATATATGGTTTTACAAATTTGTAAGCTGTATTAGGTGATGTGTTTTGATTGGTAGCAGACTGTCCGTAATCGTCTGTGTGGACAATCTTAACTTTAGAAATGTAATCATTACCAGTTAAGGATATACCAACATTGGTAGCTTGATTTGCTGGCGATGCAGCATCACCTTCTCCGGTAGTAGTTGGCCCATAAACACCGCCATTAATAGCAACAAAGAAATTATTTATATTGGGATTAGCTTCGGTAAACGAACCACCAACAAGTACAGTGGTATCACCAGCATTAGGTTGGGATTGTAAATCAGCAACAACATTAATTGCTGGTGCCAAAGTATCTAATCCAAATGTGGCAGAATTAACATTAGCACTAGTATTATTAAATGTGTCAGTACCACGTACACGCACCATCATATTAGAATTTTGATGGCTTGGATAATCTGCACCCACATTCCAAGTGATGGTTTTTCCACTACTAGGTACTATACCTACCCCCACATCACCCGTGACCGAACTATGTGTTACATTCCAAGTTGAACCACCATCGTCAGATACATCAAAAGCCACAGTTGCATTATTGGCATCTACTAAATTATAGGTAATAGAAATATTTTGCGTACCAAGTGTTTGTGCAGCTACAACTGTATTAATACCCGGCGGCGAAGTATCAACAGAAAAGGCAGAAGAATCTACATTACCGCTCACGTTATTATATACATCAACCGCGCGTACGCGTACCACCATATCGGATTGTTGGTGACTAGCAAAATCAATTGCTGCATTCCAAGTAACAGTTTTGGATCCTGGAGTTACATCAGCACCAACAGCACCGGTTAAAGTGGTAGTAGCCACAACCCAAGTAGAACCATTGTCTTCAGAAATTTCTATATAAACCGAGGAATTATTAGTATCGGCTAAAGTATAAGTAATATTAACAGTACTGGATGACGCAAGTTGGCTAGCGACTACCGAAGAAACCACTGGCGCTTTGGTATCTACTACAAAATTGGCCGAAGAAACAAAGCTACCTAAATTGCTATAGGCATCTACAGCACGTAATCGCACCTTCATATTACTAACTTCCTGATCACTAAAATCTACACCCGCATTCCAAGTAATACTGCGGCCGCTGCCCGGGCTAATTCCCGCGCCCACGTCTCCGGAAACGCTAGAAGTGGCCACCATCCAAGTACTGCCGCCATCGTTGGAAATATTTAACTCCACATTAGAGGTGGATAAATCCGTAAGCGTGTAAGTAATTGCCACATTGCCGGTGCCGCTAGTTTGACTGGCCGACACGCTGGAAATTACCGGATTTTTCGTATCTATGGTAAACGCGCTGGCCGTGCTAATCGCGCCCGAGTTGGTGCCGTCGTTAGCTTGCAAGCGAACATAGGCCGTGGTGTTTTCCGTGACCGGCAAATCCGCGTTTACATCCCACATAAAATCCAAACCAACGCCGGGCGAGGGGCTAAACAATAAACCGCTTACTCCATCAGATCCCACCCCGCTCTTTTCCGTCATGGTAAAATAATTCGTGTTATCAGTGGAGTATTTATAGGTAACTAAAGTGGAGGTGTCGCTTTCCAAATCAATACCCAGATAATTGATGTTTACATATTTTGAGCCATCAGTAGTTTGCGCGGTGGAATTAAAAGTAATGGTCGGCGCTTGATTTTGGGACGAAGCGGAACTGGAAAGCGCGCTGGCGCTGGAAGCGGCGTTGCTCGCATCACTGGTATTTCGCGATTTTACTTGAAATTGATAAGTATAAGACGGATTGCTTAAACCGCTAACCGTGATTTTTCCGGACACGCCCGAGCTATTGCCCCACTGTCCGGCGCCGGTGCCAAGCGCCTGCCAAACCGCGCTGGCGCCCAATGCGCCATTGGCTTGAACATATTTGGACTGGGTGTTTTCAAAAATCGCGTATTCCAAACCGTCGGTTTCTGACGAATTTTTGTTGACGGTAACATCCACCGTGCCAACCATGGGATTAGTGACGGTAGGCGCGGCCGGCATGTACGGTTTTACATACTTATATATAGTAGCGAGCGAAGTATTTTCGTTGTCCGCGATTTGACCGTAATCATCAGCGTGCGTTATTTTTACTTTGGAAATATAATCATTGCCGTCCAGCGTGGCGCCGGCGGCCACGGCCTGATCGCTAGGACTGACCGTGTTACTTTGCCCGGCTGTAGCACTACCGTACGCACCACCGTTTAAAGCGACATAAAAATTATTGGTATTGGGATTGATTTCGATAAAACTGCCACCAATTGAAACAGTAGTGTCACCGGCATTAGGCTGTGCTTGCAAATCGGTGGCAACATTAGCCACGGGCGGCAAAGTATCCAAAGAAAAATTGGCGGAAGTGACGTTAGACGATTGGTTGCTGAAAGTATCTTGGGCGCGAACGCGCGCGCGCATAGTAGCCGCGGTTTGATTATTAAAATCTATTTTTGGATTCCAAGAAATTGTTTTGCCAGTAGCAGGGATAACTCCGGAACCGACATGACCAGTCAAGGTGGTAGTGGCCACGGTCCAGGTGGAACCGCTGTCCGAAGAAATATCCAAAATTACTAACGAATTATTTTGTTCGGCTAAATCGTAAGTAACGGTAACGGTAGTGGTGGCCAGCGATTGCGCGCCGCTTAGATTAGTAAGGCGCGGCGCTTTGGTGTCTAAAGAAAAATTCGCCGAGGTATTATCGCCTTCATTAGTATATTGATCATTGGCCGTTACCCTTATCTTCATGTTGATTTTTTCTTGATCGTTATAATCCGTGGCACCATCCCAAGTAATAGTTTTGCCGGTGCCGGCAGTAATCCCGACCCCAAGCGCGCCAGCGGCCGAAGTAATCGGCACAGTCCAAGTAGAACCGCCATCGCCGGAAATTTCCAAAAAGGTGGTAACGTTGCCAGCGTCTTCGCTAACGTCGTAACTGAACACAAAAGTGTTCGCGCCCGCGTCTTGGCTGGCAGTTACGTTAGAAATTACCGGCGCGGCCGTATCTACGGTAAACGCTGCAGACAAACTATTTGCGCCCGCGTTGCCAAAAGTATCGGTTGACCGGATAAAGTGCTGGTAGCCATAGTCCAAGTGGAACCACCATCGCTGGAAATTTCCATAATTATCGTGGAGTTGTTAGCGTCGGTTAAAGTATAAGTAGTAGAGACAGTTTTGGCACCCAAATCTTGAGTGGCTGTCACGCTGGAAACCACCGGCGCTTTATTATCAATGGCAAAATTCGCCGAAGTGGCCAAACTGCCGTCTGTTAAAGAATCATTGGCGCGCAGACGCACTTTGACAGTGGAGGTTTCCACATTAGGCGCGTCCAAACCGGAATTCCATGCAAATAAATAATCACTGCCGGTTGGCAAAAATACCAAGCCAATTACACCGTTACTGCCCACCCCGCTTTTTTCTGTGGTAGTGACCCAAGTAGAACCGCCGTCTAAAGAATATTGATAAGCGACCAAATTACTAATATCACCTTGGCCGTCTGTGCCGATGTAATTTATATTTACATAATCACTGCCGTTGGTGGTTTGCGCGTAAGTATTTAAAGTGATTGAAGGCGCGGTATTGGTAATTTGCGCTGAAGCCGATAAAGCGGATTCAGAAGAAGCGGCATTAGCAACATCGCTAGTATTGCGCGACTTAACTTGGAAGACATACAAAGACAACGGCGAAGACAAGCCATTGACATTTACTTTTCCAAAAATGCCAGTGCCATTTCCCCATTGCCCGACGCCAGTTCCCAAAACTTGCCACACCGGACTAACACCCAATGTACCGTTGCTTTGCACATATTTATTGGTGGAAGTTTCATAAATGGCATACTCCAATCCGCCCGCTTCGCTGACATGCGGATTAATGGTTAAATTCAAATTGGTGGTTATTGGGTTGGCCAAAGTTGGCGCTTGAGGCGTATACGGTTTTACATATTTATAGGCAGTGGAAGGAGAAGGGTTTTCATTGTTTACAGATTGGCCATAATCATCAATATGCGTTATTTTTACTTTGGAAATATAATCATTGCCGTCCAGCGTGTCGCCCGTGGCAGTGGCCTGATTTGATGGCGAAGCAGTGTTTAAAGTGCCAACTGTGCCCGCGCTATACGCGCCGCCGTTTAAGGCCGCATAAAAAGTGTTCGTACCGGGATTTACTTCGGTAAAACTGCCGCCAATAAGAGCGGTGCTGTCGCCGGCATTAGGCTGGGCTTGCAAATCGGCGGTAACATTGGCGGCCGGCGGCAAAGTATCCAGAGAAAAATTGGCGGAAGCCGCAAAGCCGCCTTGATTCTGCCACTTGTCTCGCGCTCTGACCCGCACCTGAACATCGCTTTGCTGTTGATTGGCGAAATCCGCGCCCACGTTCCAGCTAATAGTTTTACCTGCGCCGGCAGTTACTCCTGATCCCACATCGCCACTGACGGAAGCGGCCGTTATATTCCAAGTGGAACCGCCGTCATCGGAAACAGCCAAACTCACCAATAAATTATCCGCGGTATTATCGGCTAAATCGTAA
>LBTN01000011.1 GCA_000992085.1 Candidatus Magasanikbacteria bacterium GW2011_GWA2_37_8
GGATGCTGCATATACTATCAAAAAATGGGTAAATAGTCAAATATATAGAGGGGTTTATTCTTTATATATTACAAGCCAAGTGTGCCCTACTTTTTTGAAAAAGTAGGCAAAAACTTCGAGCTGGTAGTTCATTCGGATAATTTAGGACTCATTAATATTTTTGGCTCGAACTCGCTACGGCTCAAACAGCGAGCCAAACCCGCCCGAGGCGGGACATATTAATTCATCTCTAAATTAAACCTAATTCACTAAGGCTCGGGGTGATTGAAAAATGATTGAATAGTGATTGTTTTTTGGAGATTTGTATACACAAGTGTATACAAACTTTGATTTTACGAGTTGTTTGATTGATTTTGGCTAAAATACGGGGTGCGAATTAAAGTTTGTATACACTTGTGTATACAAATTTTTTAAAAAAGATGACAAAATGATGAATGAATCCCCTGTTGATAACTAAATATATTGACAAAAAAGGGGTTTTGTGTTATTATTTGTATACACTTGTCTATACAAACTTTAACTATGGAAAACCAAAACGACAATAAACAACAGAAAGAAATCGTCCGACTGTCTATTTCTGAGGCAGCCAAGTTGTTTGGGGTTAACTCTCAAACTGTGCGCCGGGCAATTGCTGATCAGGAAATCACCTATATTATTGTTGGTGGTCGTTATAAGCTAAATTTTGAAAGCTTGGTTAAATGGTCTCAACGCCATACTACTGTGCGTAATAAAATGGCCAACAAAGGTATTGGTCAATATGTAGAAAAATGGAAAATATCCAATCCCCTGTTTTCTCCCAATCCAAAAACAATTATCAAAAAACCAGCGGATACAGGCGACACGTTGGCTAATAAAAATGATTTAGCTTCAAAACCAAATCCCTCTGTTTAGAGGGGTTTTTTAATTTCTAATTACTAATACCTAATTTCTAATAAAATGTTAAATTCAAAATGACTAATTACCAATATGCTGATTTTGACATTTAAGCATTAGACATTTTATTAGATATTAGAAATTAGGTATTAGTAATTTTCAAAATTTGAGTTTCTCCTCCTTATCATATATAATAGATACAGTTTAAATTCTGTAATTGTCATTTCGAGCCACAGCGAGAAATCTCTGTCAAATTATGATTAAACCCAGACAGAGATTCCTCACATACGTTCGGAATGACAAGAAAAACTTACTATGAACCCATTCAAATTTATTTATCAAGTATTCCACAACCACTATCATCGTCGTTATCATGGTATTTACCAACATGCCAAAAAATTGTTTGTAATAGACCTTGGGCTTTTGGCTTTGGCTTTAACTATGTTGATGGCTGGAGTGGTTTTGTTGTTTTGGAAACCAGGTATATCCGACCAAATTGATCTGGGGATATCTTGGGGTGACACAAGAATAAAAAGTGGCGAGATGGTTAACTTTACTGTTAGCTACACCAACAACAGCAAATTCAAACTACAAGACGCTGTACTGGCGGTTCATTTGCCAGATGGTTTTGTTTTAGACAAAAATAATAATCCAGAATTTAGTAATCAATCTACTTTTGATTTAGACACCTTGTTCCCCGGAGCTAAAGGTCAAAAACAAATTTCTGGCTGGCTTTGGGCCAACGTTGGAACCGAAGAAAAAATCAAGGCCCTGCTTACCTATACAATCGAAGATACCAAAAACAAAGATCAGCGAGCGGCCACTTCAATTATTAATCTTCCTGACAGTGTTTTACAAACCAAACTATCTAATTTTCAAACCAACGTATTTGGTAACGAAGAATTAAAAGGCAATATTGAAATTACCAATTCTGGCACAGAAAATATACCAGAATACCTGATTTACGCTTCTTTAAATAAAGCCGAACTAAAGAGCAAAGAAATTAGCCGTGGCAAAAATTTGGCATCTTTGGCCACAACCTTACTCGAAAAACAAGTTATACCACTGCCGCTAAAAATTGGCGATAATTTGGTTTATCTTTCGGTTTATACCAACATTAATAATATTTTAAAATTACAAAAAACTCAAACCCTTACAGTTAAGGTATTGAATCCCGAAATTATAAGTAATGCTAAAATACTAACCGCATCAAAATACATCGAACCAGGTCAAGTTGTGCCAGTGGAAATTAACTGGAAAAATACTGGCACGTTTACTGCCAAAGATTTGCGAATACACCTAATTACCACCCCTGGTACAGTAGATTTAACTAAAACTGCCAAAGAAAATAATTTGCGCATAGAAGGCAGTGATTTGATTGCTGATACCAAAACTCGAACTGCGCTAGGCAATAGCGCACCTGGTAGTGGTGATAATTTTACTGTTAATGTTTATTTAAAACCAAATTTTAATTTAACTAGCTTAGACAATCCAAATTGGGAAATAAAACCGGCTATGGAATTTCAACTGGCGGCCATTGATTTTGCTCAAAAAATAGTTGCACCTGGCAGTAGCGCAACCCTGCCAATGAGTACCGAATTGAGTTGGTTGGTAGAAACCAGATATTTTACTATTGACGGCGACCAATTGGGCCGAGGGCCATTACCCCCAGCTGTTGGTCAAACTACCAAATATTGGGTGGTGGTACAAATAGACAATACAATTAATGCAGTAGATAATATTAGTTTTAGCGCCACTTTTATGCCTGGAGTTACTTGGACCGAAAAACAAAGCGTAACTATTGGCCAAAATATAACTTATAACGAAACTAATAGTACTGTTAGCTGGAATTATCGCGAGCTACCAGCCACCGCCCAAGCCGGATTGTTTTTTGAAGTGGCGGTTACACCTAATCCAGAACAGATCGGCCAAAATCTTAATTTAGTAAAAGATTTCCACTTAACTGCCACCGATAGCAAAACCGGAAAAAAGTTTGATTTGAAAAAAAGCATAGTAACTAATGTGTTGCCAGAAAATGATCGGGGTAGTGGGTTGGGAGCGAAGGTGATAAATTAAGTTAACAAAAAATCGCTCCGTTTTTATACGGGGCGATTTTTTTATTGTCATTTTGAGTGAAACGAGAAATCTTCACAACAATTAAAACAGTGAAGATCCTTCACTATGTTCAGGATGACAAATTACGATAAAACCCTTTTTAATTCTTCAGCTTTATCTATTTGTTCCCAAGGAAATTCGTTATTGCCAAAATGGCCATAGGCGGCAGTGGAACGATAAATTGGCCGCAACAGTTTGAGTTGTTCGATAATTTTTCCAGGGCGGAAATCAAATACTTGTTTTACTTTTTCTACCAAAGCTTCGTCGGTTGCTTTGCCAGTGCCAAAAGTATCAATAAAAATACTGGTTGGTTCGGCACGGCCGATTACATACGAAATTTGAATTTCACAACGCTCGGCTAACCCAGCAGCTACAATGTTTTTGGCCACATAACGGGCCATATAAGCACCAGAGCGGTCTACCTTGCTTGGATCCTTACCAGAAAAACAACCACCGCCATGATGACCCACACCTCCATAAGTATCAACAATAATTTTACGACCAGTTAAGCCAGTGTCGCCTTGTGGGCCACCAACAACAAATCGTCCAGTTTGATTGATATAAAACTCGGTTTTGTCGTCTAAATATTTTTCACAAATTGGTTTAATCACACTTTCTAAAATATCTTTGCGCAATTGTTCGGTTGTAACTGTATCGTGATGTTGGGCAGCCACTACTACATTTACCAAACGAGTTGGTTTACCATCCTCGTATTCTACTGCTACCTGTGTTTTGCCATCAGGTCGTAGATATGACAATTCACCACTTTTACGCACCTCCGCCAAACGTTTGGCTAGTTTGTGTGCCAACATAATTGGCAGTGGCATAAGTTCTGGAGTTTCGTTACAAGCATAACCAAACATCAAACCTTGGTCGCCTGCACCTTGTTCTTCAACCGAAGTTTTGTTTACACCCTGAGCAATATCGGGAGATTGTTCGTGAATTGAAACCAAAACACCAGCGTGTTCGGAATCAATACCATAGGCTGGATCGGTGTAGCCAATATCTTGAATTACTTCACGAGTAATTTTTTGGACATCAACATAACCGGTGGTAGTAACTTCACCACCAACAATTACCAAACCAGTGGTAGTAAAACATTCTACCGCCACATGAGAGGTTGGATCTTGAGCCAACAAACTATCCAAAACCGCATCAGAAATTTGATCACAGATCTTGTCGGGGTGACCTTCGGTAACCGATTCGGAAGTAAAAATATATTTTTGTGACATAAAAATAATTAAAATAATTAGCAAACTAAATTACTAAAATTAACCACAAAAAAGAAGATAGAATTGCTTTTTTTAAAAAAGCAACAGGAATTTGCCGAACAGTAATCACTCGATCGACCACCAGTGATAAAACCAACCGGCAAATAACACCATCTTCTTGATTGTTTAACCAAAATTAGCTTATCACGAAAAATTAAAAACGTCAATTTTACCCAACTTATTCAATTGTTTTTTTAGCGAACGCCAAATCTGACAAATTAAACCAGAATAGATTGCGGCGATTAATCATTTTTATTTGAGTAGAATCACCAGTATCAACCTCTTCGGTTTTGCCACCGACTATTATTAATTGATTACCTTTAAAATAAAAATCTGACATAGTATCGACTGCATAATCTTCCGGCTTAACACTTCCCACAAAAGCAAAACCTTCATTTCTATCAAGCTTATAAACCATAACACCATAAAATACTGGATCAGACAAAAAACTGGTAGAGCCACTTGCCGTTAACCACATGCTTAAGGCTAGATATTTTTTATCGGGAGACAAGGCCGCACGATTAACCAGCGATCCCCTGCTACCCAAAGTAGTTGTAAATAATTCTACATTTGAACCAGGAAATTGTTCTTGCCACCAACTTAATTTAATACCTTCTTTATCACCAACAACAGTAGAGGTATTAAACATAGTTAAACCGACTGTAACAACTTCGTTATTATTTAAAGGGTAAAACAATTGAGCGGTTTCGGCATAATTGACTACCCCTAAATAAGCTGGCGCCCGTGGATTGGTAATATCAAAACCAAATTCCCGTCCGGGCAATAATTCATAAAACGAAGAATCAACTTCAGATTTGGCAAATACAAAACGTAATTCTTTGCCTACCAAACGCACACCCATTGCTTTGCCTTCTCGACCAAAATCATTATACCAACCAATTTTATTTAACGATGCATCTAATAAGTATAATTTATTAGTAAAACTATCAACCCCCAACACATCGTTGGTAGCCACCCACAGATTATTACCTTGACGTAAAACATTGCTATAATTAAGCACTACACCATTAATAGTTTGATTATTAACAAAATTAAATTTCCCATTCTGTAAATTAAATTGATTAATTTCGGTTAAACCATCTTCGTAGGCTTCGGTAACAACATTGTAAGTGCCAGTTGGTTTAAAACTAAATACATAAGCTCTGTCACCAGCAAAAACTGCTTTAGCACTACTATCAAATACAAATTTCTGTTGCAATAATTTTCGATTAGTTAAAGACAAAGAAACTAATTGTAAGTAGTGTTCATTAGAATTTATTTCTGGCCAAACATTATTTTTCCAATCGATTGCTTGTACTGCTAAACAATCTTTTGAATTAAAACCAACTTTTTTTCCGTTAGTAGAAAAGGTTGGTAAAAATTCACTTGGTTGTTTAAAACCCGTAGCAGTATTTTTATAAACAAATTGATTGTTTAAAGATAAATACAAATTATTCTGAACAATGGACCAGTCTTCTAATTCTCCCGAAAATTCATACACAAATGCTGGCGCAGACTTGGTTAAATTATTGATATTCCATTCATAAACTATTGTATGGCGACTAATATAACCAACATCCGAACCAGAAGAACTTAACGTTACTGGTTTACTAGCAAAGACGATTAATTTATTACCCACCAACCGACTTTCTCCTAAACTAATATCGTTACTAAAACTATACTGCCAAAGATGTTTGTCGCTAGTTTTTGTTTTTTGCCAAACATCAAGCATGTTATTTTTTATATAAAAAGTGTTATTAGCAGAAAAATAAATACCATCCTTGAAAGGTGAACTTGTTTTGCTGTAAAAATTATTTAAATAATAATTTAAATTATTGGTTAAATTAACTGCGGTATTATTATTGCTAGCAACTTCAGCCCGAGCCGTGGCGGTTTTGGCTTGCCAACTGGTAATAGCACTATTTAAATTATTTACGAGCGACGTGCAAGAATTAAAACTAGTCCATTCTCTTGGTGCAATTGCTTTTACTTCGGCTGGCGCAGTATAAACGCCTTTACGTAAATCAAATTTACCCTTTTCACAAAGCGAATCTGATAATCTGACACCATATCCGGCGGTAGGGCAATAACTGTGTTTTACTTCCCAATCATCGGTATAACCATCAAAATCAGTATCAATTCGCCAAGGATTAACACCGTATTTTGTCCAATCTTTTTGAGACAGATAATTTTTGTAAGGCTTGGCCATAGCGGGGGCGACACCTAACAAAATAAAAAATAAAACTAGACTGAGAAAAAAAATACGTTTCATATAAAATATTATTAAATTTGTTAAGGGATCCCTCCACTCGTCGCGAAACTCGGTCGGGATGACAAAAACAAATTGTTTGAATAATTTTAATTTATTGAATTAATTTAATTACACTAATAACAGAAGCAGCCGAAAAAACTAATAACACTGGCACAGCAATAAGCCAAAAATAATTTAAATTATAACGCGAAGCACGCAAATCGCCCTTGCGTTTTGCTTGCCGATAAATAAGTACCATCAAAATGGCTTCAACGCCAATAAATAATCCACCAACTGTATCCAAAATTCCGACAAAACTGCGTAAACCTAACACAAACAAAACCAGTGGAATAGTAATAACAAAAAGAGTGGCCAAATAATGTGGCAATTTATGATCCCAAATTAAGGTTTGTTTAAAAGCAATGCCTAGCCCTACAAAACCAGTACACATTGCAAACGCAGCAAACAAATTAGCAAAAAACAAAATGCCACGGCCATAATGTAAACTTAAACCAACAGTGGCGATTTCGGTAGTGTCTAATCCCCCTACCCCAACTATTGCCAAAGCAAACAACATATAAACTGCAATTGGGATAAGCGTACCAATAATTAAAGCTTTACGAAAATGACGTTGACTGCCTGGTAAAAGCGCGTGCGCTTCGGCAATAGCGGGCGATGCATGCAACGCAAATAAAATTACGCCGTAAGGTAAAAATATTTTTAAAGGATTAAAGTAAGTAATATTTTCTAATTTAATACTAGGAAAAAAATACAAAGACAAACCTACGATAATAAGTATAACCATTAAACTAAAAACTTTTTCTACCCCTTTGGCCAAATCCAACCCCCGCCAGATTACCAAACTACCCAGTGACCAAAAAAACACACTCCACCACGCTGGTGAACCGCCAAACAAGGTTGCCAAAGCCTGTCCTTCACCAACAATATAGGCTAGCAAAGCACCAATCGAACTAAATACAATGGTGACTGATAAAATACTTTTAGCAGTACGCCCCAAATATTTACCCGCAAACCCAGATAGTTGCAAATTTTCTTTGGTACGCACGGCAATTTCACCAATCATTAAATTTAAAAACAACATTACTATACCCAAAACAAAAATGTAAATTAAACCAACCCCCAAACCCACTTGTGCCACCACATACGGAATACCCAAAACCCCCGCGCCAATCGTCATGCCAGTAATCATAAAAACCGCTTCTGCCACCGAAGCCACTGGCTTGTAAACACCCTGATGAAGAACAATTTGTTTGTCGTGCATAAAAATATTTTAAAAATTTGGGCTATGAAAAGTTTTTTCTGGGGTCCAAGCTCCCGAAGAATAATCATCTACTGCAACAATTGGTTGTTGTATATGTATATTAATTTTACGGCACGTTCTTACTCCACTACCGGCACCAGCACAAACTCGAATAGTACTGTCATCGATCCAATCATACGCACCCGTATGATCATCGCCAATAAATATTATTTTTGTACTAAAAAATCTTGCATCAAAAACCTTTAAAGCCCATTCTTTTTCTGCCCATTCCAATCTTACAAAATCATAATAAGAAAAATATCTGCCATTAGGTGACCACTGTAAATCATAAAACTTGTATTGATCCGTATCAGAAACTTTTCTTTGAAAATCAAAATATCTAGATTCAATCCAAATGCTCTTTTCATCAACTCCACGATATGCGTCAATCATTAGAGATGGACGATATAAAAAAATACCAACAATTTCAAAAAAAGCAACTACTAAAAAGAAAATAAAAATTTTGACAATTCTAAAAAACATAATTTAATTTGGACTCCAATAAAAATAAACATCACCAAATTTTTTGATAAATTTGCCTTTTGGTACTATATTCTCTTCATACCATTCCACATCTTCTTGTTTATCAAAACTATTAAAATGTGTTGCTTTGGTAGGATTACTTGTTTTACCAAAAACAATACTCTTAGCAATCTCATAACACTCATACCAACTTTTTTTGTCTGATGCTCCAATATTTTCATAATGAAGGGGGTTGATAATTTTCAGAAATGTTGGATCGGTCTTTTTAAAAGGATCATACTGCCCTTTTTGTAATATTACACCGTGAATATTATCTGGCCACCAAGAGTTAGCCTTAGTTCGATTGATTACCGACCAGCCTACCCATTCTTTTACTTCATTTGATTGATTGTTTGCTTCCCCAAAAATCAATCTAGCTAAAATCATTTCTTCTGGATCATCAAGAAAATCACCTGTCCATTCTGGGTTATTTACTGTAGGAACTCTTTTTGTTGGTTTAGTGATTTCTAAAGATATGTCAAAACTCTTTAATATTGGAGTCCCATCTGCCCACAATTCTACATAGTGAATACCAGTTGGTAAATTAGGATAAAAATTATTGATTTCTGTACGGCCTCGTAATTGTTGGCCACGCCAGAACCAGTTTTTACCACGCCAGATAGATTTAGTGTTTTTTTGAATTGTGCCATCGATAATTAATTTAACATCGTCACTGTCTAGAAATTTTTTCTGGCAACTAATAGAGATATCTAGGGTGTTTAAAGGAAGATTAACTAAAGCCACCGTAACCCATGGTTGGCAATTTCTGGCTTCACTTTGTAAATCTTCTAGAAGGGTTATTGATCCAGTACTTGGATCTAACAAAGTGATTTTAGGTTCTAGTATTAATTCGGCTTCACCTTTAGGGATAAGGGTGAAGTTATGATTGCCTTTGGATAGTTTAGCGATAAAAATGATGGTTTTGGAAGTTCCTTTTAATTCTTTGCCGTTCCAGGTTGGAGGAATGTAAAAGTATTCATTTTTGGTTTTTGGCGAAAGGCTTTTAAAAGCTAAGCCGTCTAATTCTATTCGTAAGCTGTTTTTCTTGGTGCAGGTGGCGGTTATAGAAATCGAATATATGCCACTAGAAGTGATTGGGAAATTATGGGTGTGTGGGGTGGTAATTTTTTGGGGCATAAATTTAATGCTTTTATGTATACATTTTACATTAAAAAACAAAAAAATACTAGTAATTAATAACCACCAAACATGCCAGCTGACCAACCACTAATTTTTAAAAATAAATTAGTGTCACATACGTAAACATCTAAAGTCCCATTTGGTAAATTATCTCTTTTGTGTTTACCAGCCTTACTCCTAATACAATACGTTTTAAAAAACTGACTTAATTTTACTTTCGTTATTTTAGACCAATATTTTTCTGATGATTTTACATTTAAATGTGAGTAAATGTGAATGTAGCAACGAAATTTTTTCTCTGGCACCAAACAAATTTTACGAAAAAATTCCATCATTATTTTTATCATCTCTGGATCACTATTTGAAAATCTAACTAGCGATCGATCAGTTTTACCCCCTTCTGCGCAATATAAGGCCACCCCTAATAACCACAGTTCCCTTTTATTTATTTTCTTAATCTCTTTCTTCGCTGCTTCGACAACTAAATCACGTTTATTTTTTTCTTTATTTAAACGCGTCAACCTTCGTTTTTCAACTATTTCTTTTGTATTACCCTTAAGTGCCAAAATTTTCTTTTTATTAAAATCTAATTTAATATCTCGCACCCAAACACTTACACTACTCTTGGCTACTTTTAATTTTTCACTAATTTCTTTGATAGACAAACCTTCGACACGTAATTTCCGAGCTTCTATTCTTTTTTTGCTTTTCATAATAGAACTGGTTAAGTATTTACTACACATAGTATAGCACAACAGTTCGATTATAACAAAAAATAGCAGACAAGGATGTGTCTACTATTAGAGTGCGGATCATTGTACACGCCGGGGGATTCGAACCCTCGACCCTCTCCGTGTAAAGGAGATGCTCTAACCAACTGAGCTAGGCGTGCGGATTGTTAATAATTTTACTATATCTAAAATATAAAGTCAATACCCATAAAACAAAAAACCGCCCTGCATTTGTGCGAGGCGGTTTTGATCTGGTTGTTACCAATTAAAATATTTAATATCAGATTCCCCTACTTGGTTTATACTGTCCCATGCTTTGGCCCAGTAATAGCCGTTATGCAAAATTGACACGGGAATCGAAACCGCACAAGTGCTTCCGTAATTATCATTAACTTCACAAGTACGAATTAATTTATTATCATTACTTTTTATCCCAGTTGCGCCATAGTATAACTCTGCTTTTTTAATTGCTTTATCATCTTTGGCAGTGGCCGAAAACCAAACAACGGTATTTTGGCTGCCTAAATAAGAAGTGGCAGTTACGGTTGGTGGTGTGTCGGTTGTATTTTTTAATTGTATAAACAAAGGCTGGTCAGTTACAGAAACATTATTAGAATAATAGGTTCCAGAAGAATTGTCGGTCCAAGAATAACCAGTAACAGTTAAACGTAAACTGCGTTTAACACCAGTGCTGGCTTGAAAATCACTATCAGTACTATCGATATAAAAATTAGCAAAATTGCTATTAGTATTAATATTTAATCCTGGATATAAATTTACTGTAATTTCATCACTTGAACCACTATCTACACCGGTTATAAGTGTCGAACCTGACAAGCCATTGTAAGTACCATATAAAGTAATTTTGTTATCACCAACACCATTCGCAATCAAATCACCAGTTAATTTAAATTTAACTGATAACAATTTGGCACCTGCATTAGTTGGGTTGGCACGAACAATAAATTCGGCCAAACTCTGTTTGGTTTCTAATTTGGTAATATAATAGGTTGAATCATAATTACAACCAAAATATTCATCACAAGCACGAACGATAGTTACATTAGATGCAGTATTGTTGTTTTTAACTACACTAACTACAGCCATAGCATGACCCTTGTGGCCAGCAGCATCATAAACATAAACATCAAACATCACGCTGTTTACAGCAGTGAAGCTGTAATTGATATCACTGCCATTACTAGTTCTAATCAAACTACCATCAAGATAAAGTTCAATTTTGGTTGGATTAACATTATCTCGACCGCGAGCAACTACATTAACCCAGTCACCAGCATTAACTGTAACAGTTGTATTACTGTTGACGCCTGATACATTATTATTAACAACAATTTGAGCTTCTGGAATTACGTTATCTATCCCGGAAATATAATAAGCAGTAACAGTTTGACTTTTGGTAACATTGCCTTTAGTATCATAAGCTTTGGCATAGAAAGACATACTACTTTCACCTATGGCCATTGCAAAGTTAGCAGACTTTACATCATATTTAGTGGCTATCAAAACATCGTTGCGATATAATTCAATTTTACTAACTTTTACATTATCGTTGGCAGTAGCGGTAACACGCACTGTTTCGCCTTTATTAAAATTGGTTTTATTAATACTTAAAGAAACAATTGGCGCTGTGTTGTCGTTATTAGTTGGAGCAGAACAAGTTGTCCAGGCTACTTTGTATTGTTTAGAAGAAACACAAGTAAGGTTGTAATTGCGATAACCATGGCCAGCATCACGACAAGTACTGGTTAAAAGACTGGTTTTACCACTGCGTTTCACACGAATATCCTTACCTACTTGGGTGCAGGAATCTACATTAACATAATTAATATTAGCGGCCGAGACAGTGCCGGCAGTTAACAAACCAGCTAATACTACTGCAAAAACTGCTAATTTCTTGGTCATATTGTATAAAATTAATTAAAAACTACCTGACTTATACAGGTAGTTAAACATTTTTTAGCGTTTTTGTCAATCTTTGGGTAGTTTGACAATAAAATCTGGAATTTCGTTGATTCCTCTACTTTTTAACCAATACCACCACTCTCCACCCCACAAATACGCTCTAGTCATACCAGTTCGAGAAGAATAATCAATATTTTTTTGAAGCTGTTTTAAATTCATTGATTTGTATTGCTCTTCAAGCGACACGCCCTTAATATCTAAATCTGGTATCCAAGGTTCGGCCTGTAACTCAATAATATACGCCTCGGAAGGCAGGCGCTGATTTACCCACAATCGCAAGCGATACATCGTGGCTGGGAAAAATTCCCACGATGAATAACCAGTATATCTGTTCCAAACAACGCGATACATAGTAGTACCAAACAAATCGCCAACCTGAGCAGTTTTACGCCAAGTGCTTAATTCACCACTATCTGTAACGACAATTAGATGGATTGCATCTTGCGCGCGCACCAAGTCTATTTCTTTTTCTAATTGTTTGTAAGAATTTGACCGACAATTTTCGCCAAAGGGCAAAAATGGCTCATTTTCTACTTGCCAACTTTCTAAAGCCGGATGATTTTGATATCTCGCCGCCACAGCAGTAATGTAATTTTCCAAACCCAGCCAATAATTTTTATCGGATAATTGCCGTGCCCAATCTGGGGTATGACACTCTGGCCAACGCGGAGTTTTTTGCCCAACTGCTAACAAAACTTTAACATCGCGTTTTTGAGCTTCGGCCATTAATTCGTCTAAAACGGTAAAATCATAATGACCCGGAGTATATTCGATTTCATTCCATTGAGCAGACAAACGGACATGCTTAAATTTAGCGTCATCAAGCAGCCAAGCAAAAACTTGTTTTGGATCAAATCCAAGATAAGTGGCAAATTCGGAATTAAAAGAAACACCAAAAACCATTTTTTGTTTTTCGGTATACTTATCAATTATCAAAAGCACACCACCAAATATTAAAACTAAAATAATTGGGGTGAGAAAAATAAATAATATTTTTTGGCGACGTAACATAATTATAAAAGCAAACCTAAACCAATAGCAATTATTACAATAGCGCTAACTTCTTGGATAATTTCTCCACGCGTATACAATTCTTTAAAAATTTTGGGACGAAATCGAGAAAACAAAAATACTAAAATAATTAAACAGGCGTATTGGACACCGCTTAAAGCGTTAACAATTGAAACACTTCCCAAAGCGATAGCATATTGAATAAATAATACAGAAATAACACCTAAAATTTTATTAACAAGAACAAAAACTAAATTATTAATGCGAGGTTGATGAATAGTTTTTTTCTTTCGTGAAAAAATTTCTGCACGAACAGATGGTGACAATAATAAAAACATACCAACCAACCCAAGCGCTCCACGCGTCCAAACAAAACCACTATAAAATCCATACGCATCATAACTATATTTGGCAGCCACATGCGACAAAGCAAAAAATAAACCAGCCACCACGCCCCACCAAATTCCTTTGTGCCAACCATGATGGGTCTTGCTTTGTTCGGCAGCCACAATTAATGTGCCTACAATTAAAAAGCTTACTGCTAATAATTGATGATTGGTTAAATATTCTCCTAAAAATAAATTACTAAAAAATAAAACGGCGATTGGAACTGTGCCGCCAATAAGTGGGCCGACGTGACTAATCTCGCTAAACAAAATCGCCCGATACATTGTCCACAAACCTAGACCAAAAAACAAACCAGAGGCTAGGGCGATTAACCAATCTTTTGTAGACACAGGAAATGCAACACCAAAAGGCACGAGTAATAAAATTGGCAAAACAAAAATGGTAGTATAAAAAACAAACACTGCCGGTGAAACTTTCTTTTCCGACAAAATAAATTTATCAAAAATATTGACGATGGCGGCCAGTATGTAACCGATAATGGCAAGGAGAAGAGACATGATGTTGAGCGAAATTTTAAATTTTTAATTCTTAATTTTTAAACAATTCACTAATGTCTTAATTTTTAAAGTTAAAACAATCTATCATTATTTAAAAATTAAAAATTGGAAATTAAAAATTTATCACCCCTATTATACCACAAAATCCCCCAATCCCCAATTATCCACAGCCCAATCGACCAATTTTTCCCTTAAGTTAGCCAAAATAAGGCTATGGGTATTGACAAAACCCTAGTTTTATGGTATACTCAAACGTTACCTACAATAGGTAGACCGTATCTGAGAGAGGTACGAATTTACTTGTAAACGCACAAAAACCTCTCTAAAAATGGGAGGTTTTGTCCTTTACAAACTTTCAACTTTAAAACTTTATAAACTACATATATGCGTATAGCCATGATCGGACAAAAAGGTCTTCCGGCGCAATATGGTGGTATCGAGCGCCATGTGGAAGAATTAAGTCTTGAACTCGTGAAACAAAATCATGAGGTTTTGGCATACGCGCGCGCTTGGTATTCTCCTAAAGCCGAAACTAAATACCAAGGTATTAAAATTATTCACACTCCTACCATCCATTCCAAACATTTGGATGCAATTATCCATACCTTCACCGCCACCATTCATGCCATATTCCAAAAACCAGATGTAATCCACTATCATGGTGTTGGCCCGGCACTGATGGCTTGGATTCCTCGCGTATTAACTCCAAAAACAAAAGTGATTGTTACTTTTCACTGTATCGATCGCTACCATCAAAAGTGGGGCTGGTTGGCCCGTCAAATGTTACGCTTAGGCGAGTTGGCTGCTTGCTATTTTCCTCACGAAACAATTTCGGTTTCAAAAACTATTTACAATTATTGTATCAATGAATATCAATCCCCTACTACCTATATTCCAAACGGGGTAAATTTGGATAGCAAAAATTCTGCCCCACTTCAAGAATTTGGTTTAGAAGAAAATAAATTTTTGGTAATGGTATCGCGCTTGGTGCCACACAAAGGTGCCCACTATTTAATTTCTGCTTGGCAGGAAGCCAAAAAACGCGCGCCAGAATTATTGCAAGGTTACAAATTGGCCATTGTTGGTGGCAGTGCGTTTACTGATAAATATGTTACCAAATTAAATAGCATGATTGTAAACGACAAAAGTGTTGTTTTAACTGGTTGGCAACAAGGTGAAAAATTAATGGCTTTGTTTAAAGATGCAAAAATGTTAGTGCATCCTTCGGAAAATGAAGGGATGTCACTTAGTATTTTGCGCGCTATGAGTTTGGGCAAACCAGTATTACTTTCTGATATCGCTGAAAATCGCGAACTTATTCCTGATCCACGTTTTTGGTTTATTAATACTGATGTAGAATCTTTGACTAAAAAAATTATCGAATTAATGTCTGATGAAAAACTTTTAACAGAAGGCGGCGAGATGAACAAAAAAATGGTAACAGATAATTTTTTGTGGGATGATATTGCAAAACAGACTGAAGAGTTGTATATAGTTCACAGCCAATAGTTCGGAGCCAATAAAAAAAATAAATAAAATTGCTCTTTTTAAATATTACAACTGTCATTCTGAGCAGAGCGAAGAATCTTCACCGGTGTAGATCCTTCGTTGCACTCAGGATGACAACGAAAAAAGTTAGCTCGTGAAAGCAAACTTCGCGAAGGTCGCGGAGGATGCACATTGCTTGGTGCGCAACGTGGGAGGAAGAGATGAACAAGTTGCTGTCGCTGGTGCTGTACGTAGCGCTCGTGGCGCTGGTCGGTGGGTGCAGTGGTTATGCGGAGCGTTACGAAGAACGCACCCGCCAACTCGCCCGCGCGATCGAACGTGCCGAGACTGCCGAGCAGACCATCAAGAACCTCGAGACGACCATCGAGGTGTGCGAGAAGGCGCTCGCGCGCATCGA
>LBTN01000012.1 GCA_000992085.1 Candidatus Magasanikbacteria bacterium GW2011_GWA2_37_8
TATAGATGGACAATTTTATACTATACTCACCAATGGAAAAACTGGTAAAGTAGCAATGATGGCATCAACCGTGAACAGTACAGAAATAGGACAATGCCAGGATGGTTTTGAGAGAAGGACATGTGAAGACGTGAACAGGTGCGGCACGGAAGACAACAGGCCATTCGAGTCTCAGCCCTGTTCTGCTGCCGAGACATCCCAGTCGCAGGGGCAGGAATCAGGGGCGCCTGCGCAGCAGACGCAGCCGAATTTCCTGACGGCTTTTGTTACAGCCAACCCTTCAGCAGCAGGAGCAATTATTGTGGCAATTTTTGGTGCCGGTTTTGTTGGATGGGAAACCATTCACCCTTATCCCGCCAGGTCCTGGGCGGGTACCGTGTGTGTCCCTTTGCATGGCACATGGTATAGAGGGATGGTATCCCCGTCCTGTCGAGGCAGACCCTTCGGTCGCAGTCAAGTTCAAGTCCGTGGTATTCCAGTCGCTGGAGCACCAACAGCTCGCTGGCTACGGACACGTGGCGTCGGTTCCGGGTTTCGAAGTCAACCCGGATCTGTTCCTCAACCGCTAGGACTTCGCTCTTTCCTGTTTCTCTACCTTCTGTTTCTCGACCCTCTTCGTGGCATCCATACAAGCCACTTGGTCGGCGAGAGGAGGAATAGTGGAACTTGAAACTTATTGTTCGTCTCTCTCGCTTTATTTCTAATATTTGGGAATAAAGCGAGGAGGATTTAGACGAACATTAAAGTTAAAATAACCCTGCACCGTTCTGGTGCAGGGTTATTTAATTCGTAATTCCGCGCCTAATTATCTTTCCACTTTTTTCGCCTGCGACGGCGAAAGGGTACGCCTTGGGCGTACAACCCGTTCAAAGATAATTAGGCGCGGAATTTTGGTGTGCTCTTCTTTGATTTTTTTAAAACAAACTATTTAATTATTTTTTCCACTACTTCTTTAACATTTTTAATTGGTGCAATTTTTAATCCGGTAATTTTGTCTGTTTCTTTAAGTGACGGAGTAACAGCAAATTCAAATCCCATTTTTTTAATTTCTTCTAGTCGTTTTCTTATTTGGCCAACAGCCCGTACTTCGCCACCTAAACCAACTTCGCCAAAGGCGGCGATATTTTTGGGCAGGGTTTTGTTTTGTAGCGCAGAAGCTAGGGCCAAAATTACTGCCAAGTCGGCGGCTGGTTCTTCGGCTACTATGCCGCCAACTACATTTAAAAATACGTCATAAGAATCTAGTGGCAGGCCAGCGCGTTTTCCAAGTACGCCAATTAAAACTTGTAATCTGTTTAAATCAAATCCAGAGGCGCGTCGTTGCGGATAGCCAAAATTAGTTTTTGTAACCAAGGCTTGAATTTCTACAAGTACTGGTCTTGATCCTTCGACCAAACAAGTAACTACCGATCCTGGTACAGTGTCTTCGCGTCCAGACAAAAAAGCAGCTGATGGATTTTTTACTTCAACAAGCCCGTGTTCCATCATATTAAATACGCCAATTTCATCGGTAGAACCAAAACGATTTTTAGCCGCACGCAAGATTCGATATTGATGATATTTGTCGCCTTCTAAATACAAAACCACATCTACTAAATGTTCTAAAGTTTTGGGCCCAGCCACAGCACCGTCTTTAGTTACCTGGCCAATTAAAACAATAACTGCACCAGTGGTTTTGGCTAGTGCCATTAATTTGGTGGTGCAAGCGCGAATTTGAGTGATATTGCCCGCTTCACCTTCGGCTTCGGATGAAGAAACGGTTTGGACAGAATCGATAATAGCCAAACTTGGATTTTTTTGAATGGTAGCAATAATATTTTCGATGTTGGTAGTGTTGGCTAATTGAAGAGTGGGGGATTTTAATGCCAAGCGTTCGGCGCGAAGTTTTATTTGTTCGATAGATTCTTCGCCAGAAAGATAAAGTGCATTTGGTAATAGCGCAGCTAGTTGTAGTGCTAGAGTGGATTTACCCACACCTGGTTCGCCACCGAGTAGTATTAAACTACCTGGCACCAATCCGCCACCCAACACACGGTCTAATTCTTCCACACCAGTTTTTAGGCGTTTAAAATTTTTGCCCTGGATTTCGTCTAGGGTTGTTGTTTTAATTGCGTCGTATTCATTTTCGATATTTAAATTTTTTTGTGTGTTTGCTTGTGCTTTCTCAATTGTTCCCCATTTTCCACATTCCAAACACCGTCCAATCCATTTTTGAAATTGGGCGTTACAGTTGGAACAAGAGAAAATAATGTTATTTTTATTCATAACCTAGGGGGTAACAGTAGTAGTAAATCTTAAACTGGGTGTGTCTAGCGGGCATTTATCCTTATTGATAGTGGTTAAGATGTTTTCTACTCCCATCCCTTTAACTAGCCCAATCATTTTTCTAGCGCCTTTGTCGGCTTCGGCTGCAATTACCCTAGCTGTTCTTTTACCACCAGTAGAATCAGCATATTTGCCACCACTTTGTTGCTCCCATGATGCGTGAATAAAGTTATAAGCAGTGGTGTAGTTGCATGTTTTTGTAATAACATTGTTTAAAGTTCCTTGCCCACTTTGATGGCCGAGATAAATAAAATATGTTAATGAGTCGCCATCAATGGCTGGGCAATTTTTTTTGATTTGAGTAATGGAATCACGTATCATGCTGGTGCCTACCGCTGTACTTAATTCTGGATTAGTAAGTTGGTTACATTTGTCGTCTAAACCATATCTTTTTAATGAACTTTGGCAATAAACATTTTTAGTTTGAAAAAGCCCTGCAAAACCTAAGCTGTTTACCACGTTAGCGTCTAAAGATGACTCTACATAAGCCATAGCTTTAATTATGTGCCAGTCAGTTGGGATACAGTTACCATATGTTTGGAATAATAAATCAAAGCCAGTAAAATTTAAGGCTTTAGGATGAAGCGGGGTAGGTGTTTCGCCTTTATCATAAACGTCCAAGGGTATCGGTTCGATATATTTTACCTTTAACGTCTTAAATTCTACCAGTGCTGGATTAACTGTATAAAGAATTGCGTAAGAGCCCCAGGCAATAAACAGGCCAATTATTGCTTGAAATATTTTTTTGTAACCTGAATTTTTGTTTTCGCCACCACCAGAAGTAATAATACGTAAACCTTGGATAATAATCATTACTACAGCAATTATGCTAATTATTCCCAAACCAAATTTATAGACAGCAGCGATATATTCGCCAATCCAAGGCAGATGAAGATAGCCTTCGGCATCGACATTTTTTTCTACGTCGCTAAAAGTAAGCTGGGGGATGTTAACTTCTATAACTGGTTTGCTAATTTTTAAATCATCTGCAACGTTTGTAGTTTCGGCTGCACTTGCGTTGCCAACCAAAATTAATCCGCTAAGAATAATTAATAAAAAATATTTTCGCATAAGTGTAGTTAGTGAGAGAAATGAATTTATTTAAAAATTATTCTTTAGTAATAAATTTATTTAACATTTCAGCTAGATCAATATCGCTAGTTAAATTTATTTTTTTATTGTTGATAAAGAGGGCGGGGATAGTTTTTATTCCCAAAGCTTGAGCTAAGGATGCGTTGTCGGCGACATAATTTTTGGCTTCTTCCGAACTAGCGCACTGCCACCAGGCGCCGGTATTTAATTGTAATGCCTCAGCAGTTTTTTTCAGTCCTGCTTCTTTTAGATTAGTTTTTTCCTTCATTACTAAATCGATAAATTGCCAAAATTTATTTTGTTTGCCTGCGCAATAGGCGGCTTGATGGGCAAGAATATTTCCGTCAGAAAACCAACCTGTGCTAGGAGCGTCTTTAAAAAATAGTCGCGCTTCTTGGGGATGGCTAGTGATGAATTTAGAAATAGAGTAATAAACAGTTTGGCATTCGGCACAACCTAAATCGGCAAATAAAACCAAAGTAAGTGGCGATCCGGGGTTGCCTAAAATTTGGTCGGTGGCACCAAGAGGGATGTCGGTTAAATTGGTATTGATAATTGGTTCTTTGGTGGGGTTGATTACAATATTTCTGGCTTGTTTAATTTGGGTTGCAAATAAAAGGCCTGCGGTTAGCACTATGCCAATTAATAAAACAAATAATTTTTTTTGTTGAGGCATAAATTTAAATTTTTACATTAAATACCCCAGTTTTATTGGTATCAGTAAAATATAGTTTATTATTAATACTATCAAAATTAATATTTTTTATAGAGTATTCGTCGCCCAACGGAACATTAGTTTTGAGCCCGGTTTGTAAATCTATTTTATACAGATCGTCTTTTAAGCCAAGAGCTAATTCGGGAAGCATGCCAGCACCTTGAGGAAGATTGCGTGGTACAGCACAATACAAAACTTTATCACCGGCAAACGTACATTTATCCGCCCATGTATTAATTGCTAGAGATTGACGGGCAGAACCGATATCATCGCCATAGGCATTTACTACCCAAAGTTCTGGTTTGTAGTCACTTCTGGTGCTAAATACACTATAAAGTAATTTTTGACCAGTAGGTGACCATTGTGGTTCGAAACCAGCCCCCTCTACAATAGTAGATTTAAAATTTTCACCATTTAAACCAATAAATAAAACTTCACGACGGTCGGCGCCCAAAGCCTGGCCGGTCATAGAAAAAGCAGCGGTTTGGCGACTAGGCGACCAATCAATAATTACTTTGTCGGCGTTGTTGCCCATTGGTTCGATTAATTTGCTGCCAGTACCGTCGTCGTTAACAGTAATTAACCAACGACTTTCGGGGGATAGCCCCATGCTTTTGGCTGCGATTTGACTACTGTCGTTTGAGAAGGAAAATTCTTCCCAGTGCTTAGGTAAAGTTATTTGTTTTTTAGTTTCAAAATTATAAACAATTTTATTGCCATCAGGGTATTCTACAACTGCTTCATCTTTGGTTGGCGCCCAAGTAACTTTATCGGCGTTGTAAAAAATTTGATCGGACATTTCTGTTATTGTGCCGTCGCCTGTAACGCGATAAAATTTTCCGTCGGCGGCGTTGTGATACCGCAATCCACCGTTTTTATTGGTAGAAGTAAATAGAGCATAGTCGGTAGTAACTTGAGTAACTGGTTTGGCTTGGTAGTAGCTAGGGGTAACTTGAGGTATAGCACCAGTTGGGGCGGCTTGTCCACGGACAAGTTCGCCAGCACCAGTGGTGGTGACGATAGGTGCAACCCTTTCACCAGCAGTTGGCAAAGCCCCAGGTGTGGTGGTTGCTACTGGGCGTGGTTTAAACGCTGTTGGTGTTGTTTTTTGGAATAAATAATACAGCCCAATACCAATTAGGGCAGCGGTGGCGAGTAGCGCACCGGCGAAAAGATTTTTTTTGAGAGTGGGAGACATACGGTGAATTTTTAATTTTTAATTTTGTAATTTTTGAAATTATAGGGCTTCAGCCATTTGTGCTTGTTCTGCCTGTTGCTGTTCGCGTTGGGCCTCTAGTTGAAAAACATTTTGGAGATTATAAATTCTTAACTCCGTTTTTACATATTTTTTAGACAAATCTTTTTTGTTATCTTCTAATTTTTTTATTTTGCCTTTAGTATCGCTCATTATTAATTCTAGTGCTTTAAATAATCCATAGACTAAACCAATGCCAGTAAAGGCCGCAATTGTAGCTTTGATAATTTCTCGACGATGAGCTTTTTTTATTTTTTTTATCTCTTTATCAATATCGCCCATCTTCTTTTTTAAATCTTTTGCTTCTTTTTTTAAAGTTAAAATTTGCCGACGATTTCTTACTGATTTAATTTTACTAAACGGTTTACCAACTGTACGATTAAGGCCTGCTTTTGTTTGATTTTTATCTTGACGACGTTGTTCATCTTTGTTATTTGCCTGTTCTTGGGCTAATCGTTTTTTCTTTTCTTCAGGGGTTTCTTCTGGTTCGGTAGTATCGCCGCCCGTTGGTTTTTCGGTTGGAGTTAGACCTTGTTTTTCTTCTGGTTTAGCTTTAGCATCTTTAGCACGGTTAGAAGACAAATCGTTAGCTGCCCCCTGTTCAGCGTCGGGGTTTATTTTTGGAGTTTGACTAGCGTCAGGAGTAGATATTGGCTGGTCGCCAGGTAATTTTGGTTTTGTCTCTATCTTTTTATTGATTCTATTTTCGTGATTGTCGGGTTTTATTGGTTTTGGAGTAGGAGCTGGAATATCAGAAGATGGCGTTGCTGCCGGTTCGGTTGTCTGTCCTTTTGCTTGGGTGTCTACTGGTGTTGGTTTGGTCGGAATATTGCTGGCTGGTGTTTCTTTTGATGCTGTTTCAACAGGAGCTCCTGCGACTAATTCGTTAGCATCTGGTTTATTTAAATCGGGTTCTTTATTTTCGCCATCAACTTCTTCATTTTCACCTGCAACATCAGTTTTAGGGGTATTATCTGGTGCGGGTGCGGCAGCAGGTATAGCTTTTGGGCTAATGTCATCTGGTGTTTGTTCGGTTTTTGTATCGGTTGTGGTGGGCGCAGTAGCAGTTGGTATTTCTACCTTTATTTTTAAAGAATTTGGCGTGTCACCCTTTTCTACCAATACACCATCGCCTTGGGCTGTAGCGTCAGAAACAACAACACCATCACCACTGGCGTCGTTATTATTTGGGGCAGCTTTTACAGAATCGTCGCCCTCAATCTTGATTTGTGGTTCGGCTTCATCAGGCATTTGATAATATTATACCAGTTTTAACAAAATTTAGCCATTTGTATTTTTATGTAAGGTATTATATAATTATTCTACCTTTAATTCAAGTTAAAAAATGATGTATGTTTCCGGAAAATATTTTTAAAGCCTATGATATTCGCGGGATCTATCCCGATGAATTAAATGAAGATTTGGCCTATAAGATTGGGCGAGCCTATATAATATTAAGACAAACAGAACTTGGTAGAAAAAATATGAAAATTGCGATAGGCCACGATATGCGCTTGTCTTCGCCGTCGTTATTTGCAGAATTAAAAAGAGGTCTTAAAGAGCAGGGCGCAGACGTTGTAGATATTGGTTTGGTTTCTACTCCAACTTATTATTTTGCTGTTTCTTTTTATAATTATGATGGCGGCTTATTAATTTCCGCTTCTCATAATCCTAAGGAATATAATGGTATAAAGATTGTCCGAGAAAAAGCCAAGCCTTTGGGTAACGGCACTGGTATGGAGGAATTAAAAGAGATAGTTAAGAAGGGCGAATTTTTAGAATCTGATTATCTTGGTACAGAAGAAACTAACGAGAATGTTTTAGAAGATGAAACCGTTTTATGCGAAAAGTATTCTGATTTAATAAAAATTAAACCCATGAAAATTGTGATAGATACTGCTAATTCTATGGGTATAGTTTATTTAGAGCGTTTGTTTAAAGATTTACCACAACTTACAATTATAAAAATGAACGATAAATTAGACGGGACTTTTCCTGCGCATCAGGCCGATCCTCTACAAGAGAAAAATATAAAAGATTTGGAGGAAAGAGTAATAACAGAAAAAGCTGATTTAGGTATAGCCACCGATGGTGATGGGGACAGAATTTTTTTCGTTGATAACTTAGGCAAAAGAATTAGACCGGAGATAATGCGCGGTATTTTGGCGCAGACGTTTTTAAAAGATAATCCAGGTGCAACTATTTGTTATGATATACGGCCGGGAAAGATTACCGAAGATATGATTTTAGAAGCTGGTGGCAAACCATCGGTTACTAAAGTGGGGCATTCGCTTATAAAAAGGCAAATGATAGAAACCGGTGCGGTTTTTGGCGGTGAATCTTCTGGACATTTTTTTGTACAATTTCCCCACGGTACATATGAGGCGCCAATGATTGCGACCCTGAGATTTTTGCAAGTAATTTCAGAAAGTAATTTATCATCAGCGGATTATGTTAAACCGTTAGATAAATATTTTCATTCTGGCGAAATAAATTTTACAGTTAGCGACAAAGAAAGAGTTTTAGAAGCATTAAAAATAAAATACGCTGATGCTAAAATCAATTCTTTGGATGGTCTAACTTTTACTTATCCGGATTTTTGGTTTAACGTTCGCGCGAGCAACACCGAACCGTTGTTGCGTTTAAATCTAGAATCCACATCTAAAGAGTTGATGGAAGAGAAATTAATTGAAATTAAAAATATAATTTTATAATAATATGGTTGAAGGTAAAAAGGGGTTAGAAATGATGCGCCAAGGTGTTGGTCCGAGGCGTTTTACACAAAGCCAGCGCGCGGCGATGGTTGAGGCTAGAGATTCTTATTCAGTTTATAGAGCGGTAGACCAAATAAGAAGTGATTATGCCAATGCGGAGAGAGGAGATCTAGAGCGAGCTCAGGAATTGATGAAAGAAATGGGGGTAAGATTTGGTATTGTTATTGGCGAAGATGGTAAGGTAATTCATCCGCCTTTAGAAATAGAAACAAACGCCGGAATGTTTCGAGAAATTAGAATCCTTTCAATTGATTACAAGGGTCGTTGTGATTGGCAGTTTGTAAAAGCGAAAGAGCCAAAGATTGGTCATACGGTTATTCAAAATTTAATATCAGCAATGAATTTAAGAAGAAAAGAAGTTAAATAGTTGATCAAATTAAATTTAAAAATACCTGCCAATTGGCAGGTATTTTTGTTTAAATCATCCCTCGTAACTTATTTATTCTGTCTTCGATCGGTGGATGGGTAGAAAACAATCCGGTAAAACTTTTGGCTTTTAGTGGGTTTGAAATAAAAAGATGAGCGGTGGCAGCTGAAGCATTAGCCATCGGTATGTTTGAAGAAGAAATTTTTTCAAGAGCACTAGCCAAGCCTTCGGGGTAGCGGGTAAGTAGCACTCCATCGGCATCAGCCAAATATTCACGTTTGCGGGAGATTGCGAGTTTTATGAGCTCGGCAATAATAGGGGATAAAATTAATAAAATCAAACCAACTATCATTATTATTCCGCCTAATTGTCCGCCACCATTATCATTATTACGTTTGCCACCAAACATTCTGATTCTAAAAAACCAATTAGAAAGTAAAGCAATTGTTCCAACCAGAACTACCACTACTGTCATCAAGCGAATATCGTAATTTTTTACGTGGGACATTTCGTGGGCGATCACACCCTCTAATTCTTGATCGGTTAGGGCATTGATAATCCCAGTGGTTAAGGCAATGGAAGCATGCTCTGGGTCGCGTCCACAAGCAAAAGCGTTTAACGCCGGTGAATTAATAAGATAGATTTTTGGCATTGGTACACCAGCGGTAATGCTTAAATTTTCTATCAAATGAAATACGCGCTGGTTTTCTTCTTCGGTAATTTGTTTTGCTCCAGTAGACACTAGCGCAATCGCATCACCTTTGTAATAACTTACTAAAGTCATTATAGCTGAAATAATAATCGCAAAAATAACTAATTCGTAGTTATAACCTAAATATTGATCTGCAAACCAAGCGATACTAATTATAAAAGCTAAGAATATTGCCATTAAAATTCCGGTTTTGCGTTTGTTAGAGTCGATTTGAGAGTACATAGTTTTTAATGGCAAATTTTTAATTTTAAATTTCTAATAAAATGCCTAATTCTAAAATTTGACATTATGATTTTATCATTAATGTGATATTAGAAATTAATAATTAGAATTTTACTTGGACGTTTTGTTTTTCACCGTCGGCGGCTTGGAAGAATTCGTAGGCTTTAAAGTTTAACATGCCAGCGATAAGGTTGGTAGGGAAGACTTGAATTTTGGTGTTGAAGTCGCGAACATTACCGTTGTAAAAACGGCGAGAAGCTTGGATTTTATTTTCCGTGTCGGATAGTTCGCTTTGTAGTTGTAAGAAATTTTGACTAGCTTTTAGATCTGGATAATTTTCGGACAAAGCAAACAAGCTTTTTAGAGTACCAGATAAGGCGTTTTCGGCTTGTTCTTTTTCTGCTAAAGTAGCATTTTTATCATCGTGGACATTCATAGCGGCGGTGCGGGCTTCGGTTAATTTTACCAAAGTATCTTGTTCGTGAGTCATGTAGCCTTTTACAGTTTCCATTAAGTTTGGGATCAAATCATAACGGCGTTTAAGTTGCACGTCAATATCGCTAGCTGCTTCGTTGGCGCGATTACGACTTTTGATTAATCCATTAAAAGTTCCGACTAGCCATAGTACCAAAACGGCGACTACAGCCAAAATAACGTAGGTTGCTGTCATATATATTAAATTATCAGCCAATTTAAAGGTATTGGCTTTTTATATCTATTAGTATATAATACTAGCCAGTATCTGGCAAGAGATTCGGATAATTTTAATTTTTTATTATGTTCACTTTGATTACTTTTATTATCGTTTTGGCTTTGTTAGTTTTTTCTCACGAGTTTGGTCATTTTATCGTTGCGCGTAAAAATGGAATCAAAGTAGAGGAATTCGGTTTTGGTTTTCCACCTCGATTATTTGGGGTGCAATATAAGCCAGAACAAAAGAAGTTTATTTGGATATTTGGTAACCGCGATTTAACCGAAGAAGAAAAAGCTGACGACACAGTCTATTCTTTTAATTTGGTACCACTAGGTGGTTTTGTAAAAATTAAAGGTGAAGATGGCGAAGCGCCGCTCGCTCCTGATAGTTTTGGAAGCAAACCAGCTTGGCGTAGAGCGTCTGTGTTGGCTGCTGGAGTAGCAATGAATATAATTTTGGCTGCTGTTTTATTATCTGTTGGTTTTATAATAGGAATGCCACAGGTTGTAGACGACGGCGCTGTGGTAGCAGTGCGTGATCGCCATTTAACTATTATTCAAGTTTTGCCAGACACTCCAGCCAAAGTAGCTGGTTTAGAAAGCGGTGATAAAATTATCCAAATTGGCGAGTTGAATAATCCAGAGGTAACAGCCATGCAAGATTATATTAATAGTAATAAAGATCAAACTTTATCAATTACCGTTAAGCGTGGCGAAGAAGAAATTAAGAAAGAAATCAAACCAGTTATTTACCCTGATACTGGTAAAGCAGGCATCGGAGTAGCAATTGCAACGGTTGGTTTGGTTAAATATCCTTGGTATCAAGCTATTTACGAAGGTATAAAAGCTACCGGCTGGTATTTGAAAGAAATTATTGTGGCTTTTTATGGGTTAATCTCTGCTCTAGTGGTAGGCAAAGGTGTGTCTTCTGCTGTTTCTGGGCCAGTAGGTATAGCCACCATGACGGGTGAAGTAGCCAGATTAGGTTGGTCTTATCTATTGCAATTTACGGCGATGTTATCTTTAAATTTGGCAGTACTAAATATTTTGCCAATTCCAGCTTTAGACGGTGGACGTTTGTTGTTTTTAGTCATTGGTAAAATTAGGCGTCGGCCAATTTCTACTAAAGTTGAACAAGTAATTCACTCGGTTGGTTTTATGCTGTTAATGTTATTAGTAGTAATTATTACAGTTAAAGATTTGCGTGTTTTTGAAGGCGCTTTTTTTCATTTTATTAATCGTTTATTTTAATATATGCATACTAATCGCGGGGCACTGGGATTAGAGGGGAGACCGGTTTTTGATCAAGAAAAATGTGTAGAAAATGATTTAACAGAACAGCAGTTAGAGATTTTGAAGCAAGTTAGGCCACGGTTAGATTTAGTGTTAAACACTAAAATGGCTATAAAAGAATTTCCTGAGGATAATTTAGAAGAAAACGGAGTTTTAAATGGTTTTTCTAATCCAGAAATGCAAGCCAAGGCGGCGGGAGATTTGCCAGGTTTTTTTGACGAACAATTAGAATCTAGATTTTTTGATTTAGATAGTTATGTTAAAAATTTGGGTAGTAGAGACAGTTTAGATAAAATAAGACAGTTTTTTAGCCAGTTTGATAGAGAGGGATCGGTAGTAAAGGAGGATGAGTTGGAAGAAAAATACAGAGATTTAGAAATTATTTATTTATCTTTACGTAACCGAATTTTATTATTAAAAGAAGTTATTTTACAAATCGAAAATAAAGTTAGTGATTATTTAAGACTCGAGATTACTATGCCTAAACATGGTAGTACGCAGCTTGTTTATAATGCTGGTAATGTTTGGAATAATTTAGTAAAACACTAAAATATGCAAGATAAATTATTACAATTAAAAACTAATGCTTTAGCTGCGATTAAATTGGTTAAAGATAAAGCCCGGCTAGAAGAAATTGAAAATAAATTATTAGGGCGAAAGAGTGGAGAATTAACCGAGTTATTAAAAGGTTTAAAAGAATTAGCAGCCGATACTCGTAAAGTTGTTGGTCAAATTGCTAATGAAGTAAAAACTGAAATTGAATCGGCTTTACAAGAAAAACAACAAGAATTATCCACCAGTAGTTGGGCAGACGCTTTAGAAAAAGAGCGGGTAGATATTACCCAGCCAGCATTGCCGGCGGCAGAATATGGCCACTATCATCCCAACACTATTGTTCAACGTGATTTGGAGGATCTTTTTACGGCAATGGGTTTTATGGTACTAGACGGTCCAGAATTAGAAAGTGATTATTATAATTTTACCGCAGTAAATATCCCTGCTACTCATCCAGCTAGGGATATGCAAGATACTTTTTATATCAAGGGTCATGGCCAAAATTCGGATTCGCCTTGGGTGATGCGCACGCATACTTCTACTATGCAAGTACGTTCGCTTCAGAAGTATGGTACCCCGCTTAAAATGATTGTGCCAGGAAAATGTTATCGTAACGAAGCCACTGATCCAAGGCATGAACATACCTTTTATCAGCTAGAGGGCATGGTGATTGACAAAGGAATTACTTTTTCTCATTTAAAGGGTGTATTAGAGGCGGTAGCCAAACATTTATACGGCGAAGAGACTGAAGTTCGTTTAATGCCTAAATTTTATCCATTTGTAGAACCGGGTGTACGTGGTGAAGTAACTTGTTTTTTGTGTAAGGGTAAGGGCTGTCGTTTGTGTAAAAATAGTGGCTGGTTAGAAATCTTTGGTGCTGGTATGACCCATCCTAATGTTTTAAAAGAAGGTGGTATAGACCCGAATGTTTATCAGGGTTTTGCTTTTGGTTTTGGATTGACCAGACTAGTAATGCTAAAATACGGTATTAGTGATGTTCGTCTTTTAGAAAGTGGGGATTTAAGATTTTTAGAACAATTTTAATATGTTATTAAGTTATAATTGGTTAAAACAATATTTAAATTTACCTAGTGCAGTTACCGTCTTTGACGTAGGAGAGAAATTAAAAATTTCTACAGTAGAGGTAGAAGCTATTAAAAAAATGGGAGAGAACTTAGAAAATATTGTAGTGGGGAAAGTGATGTCGGCCGATAAACACCCAGACGCAGATAAATTGAAATTATGTAAAGTTGATATTGGCCATGAACAAGTGAAAATTGTTTGTGGTGGATCAAATGTTGTCGAAGGCATGTTAGTGGCCTTAGCTAAAATCGGAGCAAAAGTGCGGTGGCATGGAGAGGGAGATTTGATTGAGCTGGCGGCAACTAAAATTCGTGGTATTGAATCATCTGGTATGATTTGCGCTTCAGCCGAAATTGGTTTGGGCGACATGTTCCCAATAAAAGATGAGAAAGAAATTTTAGATTTAACCAATTATAATTTTAAAGTAGGCGAACCATTAACCAAAGCTTTAGGTTTGGACGATATTGTTTTAGAAATTGACAATAAATCACTTTCTAATCGTCCAGATTTATGGGGACATTACGGTATTGCCCGTGAAGTGGCGGTTTTATTTAATAAAGATTTAGCTGATTATAAGACAGAAGAAATTAAAACAGGTAAAGAATTAAAAGTAACAGTAGAAGTTTTGGATAAAAAATTATGCCCGCGCTACATGGCCGTGGCGGTAGGTGGGATAAAAGTAGGGCCATCACCAGATTGGTTAAAAAAGAAGCTGTTAACCGTTGGTATTAACCCAATTAATAATATTGTGGATATTACCAATTATGTAATGTTGGATATTGGGCAACCAATGCACGCTTTTGACGCTGAGTTAGTTGGTAATGATACAAACACAAAAATTATTACAATTCGTTTAGCGGAAGACAAAGAAAAATTTAAAGCTTTAGATGACAACGAGTACGAATTAACAGAAAATGATTTGGTAATAGCTGATTCTGAAAAAGTTTTGGCGGTTGCTGGTGTAATCGGCGGGGTATCAAGTGCTATTACCAATAACACCAAGGCGATTATTTTTGAATCTGCCAATTTTTTGGCTACCAATATTCGCAAAACCTCAACTAGGCTAGATGTGCGCACCGACTCGGCACAAAGATTTGAAAAAAGTTTAGATCCAAATTTATGCGAGCTGGCTTTAAAAAAGGCTGTCGAATTGGTTTGCCAAATTTGTCCAGAGGCAAAAGCAATTAGTAAGGTGGTAGATGAATCCGATTTTGTTTTGCCGGTTGGACCAATCGAAATTGCTAAAAATTTGTTTGAAAAGAAAATTGGAGCTGTTATTCCAGAAAAAGAAATTGTAAGAATTTTAGAAAAATTAGGTTTTGAATTAAAAGATAAAAAAGATGCGTGGTCAGTTAAAATTCCTACTTGGCGTGCCACCAAAGATATTTCTTTAGCCGAAGATTTGGTAGAAGAAGTCTTGCGAATTTATGGTTATGATAAAATAGTAAGTAGTTTACCTAATTTCCCGATTAACCCGCCGGTGGTTAATAAGTTGCGAAAATTAGAACACCAGGTAGTAGATATTTTGGTGCAGAAATTTTCTTATAACGAAGTGTATAATTATTCTTTTATTAGCGGTGAACAGATTAAAAATTTGGCCGATGATCCAGCTTTTTATATCGAATTAGATAATCCGCTAGCCAAAGATAGACCATATTTACGTCGTCAATTGTTGCCTAATTTATTAGCCAATGTCGCTGGTAATATTAGTCATAGATCCGAAGTAAAGATTTTTGAAATTGGCAAAGTGTTTCGAAATAATAAATCTGGTTTAAGAACAGCAGAAAATAGCGACGAATTACTACCAAATCAGGACGTGTGGTTTACAGCCGTGTATGTAAGCAAAAAAGAGCAAAATCCATTTTGGGAGGTGCGACGGTTGTTGGAAGCTTTGGGCCAAGAATTAAAATTTGATTGGGAAACTGTTTTAGAAGAAAAAGTTCCAGTTCGTGAGCACGCGACTCGGACAGCTTTGATTAGGTCAAATATTCCAGTCGGTGTAGTTGGAGAAGTGGCACCAAAAATATCAGAAAATTTTGGTGTGGATTATCGAGTGGGATTTTTACAATTAAATTTAAGCGATTTGCAGGAATCCGGTAAGTTTAAAGAAATTAATTATGTACCCGCTTCTAACTATCCAGAGGTAGAACGCGATGTAGCAATAGTAGTAAATAAAAAATTTACTCATCAAGAAATAGTAAACGAACTTCAAAAAATTGATCCATTATTAATCAAAGTAGAGTTGTTTGATGTTTATACTGGCGAACATGTCGCCATAGATAAAAAGAGTATGGCTTATCGTCTAACTTATTATCACCCCGATCATACTTTAGTTAGTGTCGAAGTAGATACTATTCACAATAAAGTTTTATCTCTGTTGCAAAAAAAGTTTAGCGCCGAGATTCGTTAGTAATTATCCCCAGCTTAAAAAGTTGGGGATTTTATTTTTTTATGGTATAATGTATTCATAAATTTTAATTTATTTTTCGACTCCATGCTTGGCGAAAAATATTAAAGAGGGGAAATATGTTTGAAACTTCAAAAGATATTTTGTATCTTGTAATAGCTTTCTGCGTTGTGTGGACTACAGTATTTTTGTGTTGGATGTTTTATTATGTAATGCGACTATTGCGCAACACCAACGAAATTGTAGAAGAGTTCCGAAGCCGATTAGAAACTTTAATGGAAATAGTTCACAACATTCATGGCAAGGTAGAAAAAATTTCTAGTTTAATTACTTTGGCCACCGAAGGCGCTGGTGGATTAGTTAAAAAAATGATTGTTAAAAAAACATCCGATTGGTTGGGTAAAACCGAGAACAATTTTAATGGCGCAGCCAAAGATGCAGTAAGTAAAGCAGTATCGGCCACTACCAAAAAAATGAAAAAAGTAACCAAGAAAATAAAGAAATAAAATTGGTTTAAAATATCGAATTTATTATTAAAATCTGCCTTTAAAAAGGGCAGATTTTTGTTAACCAGCTCAGTTGTTGTTCAGTTGTTGTTTGACAGAAATGTAAATTTGTGCTATAATACCACGTTCTTTTAAAATTTGGCTAAATTACGAGGCAAGCGCTATGAATGTGCTAGTTTTAGTGTGTTTATAGCGCTTGCCTTACGTAAGGCAGACTGTAACCCGAGCAGTATAAATCGGGAGGATTGTGGAGGTGGACGATGACGACTCGAGGGTCGATCACATCCGGTCAGAGTAGGCGGATTGCGCAGTTCGGTTCCGACGCGGTTGAGGTCGTGCTCGCGGAGCTCGATCTCAGCCAGGATGGTGCGCAGTGCGTAATAGAGCAGAACGGGGAGGAGTTCTGCGAGGCCATGCGCAACGCCGCACGCGTCGCGCTACGGGTCATGTCCATGCCCAACCAGTTCGCGGACGAGGAGGTCGACTCCAACTTCACCTACCCGCCCGAGTACAAGGGCGTGAAGGGGGTCGCGGAGCAGACCAACATCCTGCGGGGGTTATTTCCGGGTCTCGGGTTCGCCGACGAGAAGGTCGTGGCGCTCCCGCTGCCCAAGCACGCCGAGGGTTGGTTCGCCATCCCGCGGTGGCAGAACATCGCCCCGACCTACGGCGAGGCGGTGGAGAAGGTGTCGGCTCTGATCGTGTCCAGGCGGACGTTCTACAACTACCGCCAGGGCAAGCTTGCGGCCAGATACTTGCGCCAGCACGCGCGGACCGAGAAGTTCCTCCGCCAGGTCGGTGACCAGCAGAAGGATTTTGATATCCTCGTGGTTGCGGCCCAGTTCGGCCTGCGTTTCCGTGGCAAGTCGGTTCGGCGTTCCAGGGTGCTGTTCGAGAAGAACGAGTACGGTTTGGGTGCATTCGCCATCGGCATCATGCTGTTGACGCACCCCGAGCGACTCGTTCGTTGGGAGCAGCTCCACGTGGACTGCGCGGGCGACGAGTATTCGGCCGACGGCGATGGCGTCTTCTCCGAGGCGCCCTATTTCTACTTCGACGACGACGAGCTGAGGTTCGGCACGCGCGACTGTTCCAGCTACAGCGGCCCTTTCGGGTCGGCGTCCGGCTTCCTCGCGCAGTAGCCCCTTGGCCACTTGAACACTTGGATCTTTTGACATCTTGTCGCTGGATATTTGAGTTCATTTCTGCCGTCAGGCAGTCGCCGGCTCTGGGGTATCTGCACGCGTCACGTCTTGCCAGCCAATTCAACAAGGAGGGGTTTCCGGTTCAACCGGAGATTCGGCGCCATGCCGAATCAAGGGGTGCGTTTGTTCCTACAAGTGCACCTACCCCGTTCAGTTTTCATCTAAAGTAGGTGGAAGTTGAACGGGGTATTTTTTTAACAAAATTATTGCAAACTATTGCAAACTATTGCAATTTATTTTATTCCAGATATAATATTATTCAGTAAGGCTAATGTACGGCAGTCTACTGATCGCCGTCGCCAAACTTCTCAATCAACCGAGAAAAACAACCAGAGTCTTGGCGATTATTATTTCCAAGAGCGTGTTGTGTTGAGGGGATACTGCTTGTCTTTGTCTGGTACAGGTCTCCGACGTTTTGTCGTGGGTGCTGTCAAATAAAATTCAGAGCTAAGAGCATATATTTTTGCAGCCAGCGGAAGGTAAAGCTCGAGGTTTGGTGATAATAGATGGGCAAAGATAATTAGCCGACGGCGATGGCGTCTTCTCCAAGGCGCCCTATTTCAACTTCAACGACGACAAGCTGAAGTTCGACACGAACGACTGTTCCAACTACAACGACAATTTCGGGTCGGCGTCCGGCTTCCTCGCGAAGTCTCTCCCCAAATAACAAAGGGTGTTCCGTAATGGAACACCCTTTCTGTTATCGTTGTTTTTTTACGTTGTTTTGCAGGATTTTATCCAACCACCTAGCATGCGGCCGATCTCGTCCACAATATTCTCTAAGGTCACATACTTTTTGTTGTCTATAGTCTTAACATCTTTTAGTAATCGAATAAAGACACGCAACATATTTAGTTTTAAACTAACATGTTCCAATGTTGCTACTTTATTTAACTTAGATTCAGTGCCAGCTTGGATAACGCCTTCGGTTACGGCCATGACAAAAATTTCACAACGTTCAAAAACAGTATAGCGGTCTTGTTTTGGTACACTTTTGCGGTATTCGTGTAGAAGCTTATACAATTCGTATGTCTTTTTAAAGATGGGTATATCTAAATCATTCATATGATATGAAAGTTATTAATAATATATATGGCAGGATCGTTTCTCTGGAAAATTTGGTAATGGCTTGGGATGAATTTAAGGTTGGCAAAACTCAAAAGGAGGATGTGACGGAATTTGAATTTTTCTTGGAGCAAAATTTATTTGCTTTGCATGAAGAATTAAAAACCAAAAAATATCGCCATGGGCTATATACCTCATTTTACATTCGCGATCCAAAGGTTCGCCATATTCATAAAGCCACAGTGAAGGAATTTTAGCCTTAGAGACAATGATCCGCCAAGTTAGCCATAACTATACCAAGCAGTGTTATGTCTTAAAATGTGATGTGCGCAAATTTTTTGATTCCATTGACCACGGCGTATTATTAGAAATGCTCTCCAAAAAAATTATTGATCGGAATACCAATTGGTTGTTGGAGCGAATAATCCAAAGTTTTGCCGTTGGCTACACAACTTTGTTTGAACGGCAGGGTGTGCCTATTGGTAATCTTACCTCCCAATTATTCGCTAATGTTTATATGAATGAATTTGACCAATATGTGAAGCATAAATTAAAAGTTAAACATTACGCGCGCTACACCGACGACTTTATGATTGTGGCAAACGACAGACAATATTTAGTTGATTTACTTTTTCCTATCCGCGAATTTTTACAGAATCGTCTGAAGTTGATTTTGCATCCCAAAAAAGTATCTTTGCGTAAATATCGCCAAGGTGCAGATTTTTTAGGGTCTGTGATTTTACCACAATATCGGCTTTTGCGAAACAAAACAAAACGTCGTATTTTTCGTAAATTACAGTGTCGAGTAAAAGAATTTAAAGAGAATAAAATTGATGAAATACGGTTAGAACAATCCTTACAATCTTATTTGGGTGTATTATCGCATACTAATGCCTATCATTTGAGTGACGAGATAAAGAACCAGTTTTGGTTTTGGTTGGGAGAGTAATTAGATAGGGTTTTTTACCTGTTTTTTCTATTATTTTTGTTATTGCCTTTATTTACTTTTTGCGTTAAAATACCCCCACTAAAATGATTATGATTATAGTTGATTTACATATCCATTCGCGGTTTTCTCGGGCTTGTTCGCCTGAATTAAATTTGCCTAATATTGCGGAGTGGTGCGGTATTAAAGGTATAAATTTGGTGGCAACGGGCGATTTTACCCATCCAGCTTGGTTTGAAGAAATTAAAGATAATTTAATTGAGGAAGGTAATGGACTACTGCACCTAAAGAACGGTAATTCAGAAATTAAGTTTATTTTAGGTACCGAAGTGTCTTGTATTTATTCACAAGGCGGAAAAACCAGACGGGTGCATTTGTGTTTGTTTTTTCCTAATTTGGCAGATGTAGAGAAATTTAATAATACCCTTACTGATCGTGGCTGTAATATTCATTCTGATGGCCGGCCAATTTTGGGGTTATCCTCAATTGAGGTTTTAAAAATAATGAAAAGTATTAACGAAAGATCGGTAATGATTCCGGCGCATGCTTGGACGCCTTGGTTTGCGGTGTTTGGTTCAAAATCTGGTTTTGATTCGCTAGAAGAATGTTTTGGTGATTTAAGTTCAGAAATTTTTGCAATTGAAACTGGGTTATCAAGCGACCCGGCTATGAACTGGATGTTGTCGGCGTTAGACAAAGTAACATTAGTATCTAGTTCCGATGCACACAGTTTGCCTAATTTAGGGCGTGAAGCCAATGTATTTAATTTGGATATTGCTAAAGCCAGTTATGATGATTTGTTTTTAGCAATCAAAAACAAGGATCCAAAAATATTTTTAAACACAGTCGAATTTTATCCAGAAGAAGGGATGTATCATTTTGATGGCCACCGTGATTGTGATGTTTGTTTTGCTCCAGCCGATACCAAGAAAAACAAAAATATTTGTCCAAAGTGTAAAAAACCAGTGGTAGTGGGCGTGCTAAACAGGGTAGAGGTGTTAGCCGATCGGGCCGAAGGTTTTGTGCCGTCAAACAGTATTCCATTTGTTAGTTTGGTGGGGTTAGATAAAATTATTTGTGAAGCGTTGGGCATTAAATCCAGATCTAGTAACAAAGTACAAAAAAAATATAACGAATTAATTAAAAAAGGAGATAACGAATTTAATATTTTATTAAATTTGTCTTATCCCGAATTAGCTAAAATTACTTTACCAGAAATTGTAGAAGGTATTCGCCGTGTGCGTGAGAAAAAACTATCAATTAGCCCTGGATTTGATGGGCAATATGGTAAAGTAACTATTTTTAGTAGTGAAGAAAGAAAAGTTTTTCAAGAAAAATTGTTTTAAGTTATGTCTGAATTTGTCCACTTACACGTTCATAGCCACTATTCTTTGTTGGATGGTTTGCCAAAAATTGACGAATTGGTGGCTACTGCCAAAAAGCGCGGTTTTTCGGCGTTGGCATTAACCGATCATGGTAACATGTATGGTGCTATTGAGTTTTATGAAGCCTGCAAGAAACAAGAAATCAAACCAATTATTGGGGTGGAAGCCTATGTCGCGCCAGTTAGTCGGTTTGAGAAAAATTCGAGTGAACGTTATCATCATTTAGTTCTGTTGGCTTTAAATTATACTGGTTATAAAAATTTATTAAAATTAGTTTCTTTAGCATCCACCGAAGGTTTTTATTATAAACCAAGAATGGACAAAGAATTATTGCGTCAGTATCACGAAGGGCTGGTTGCTTCAACTGCTTGTTTTGGTGGAGAAATCCCTCGATTATTACGCGCGGGTAATTATGAACAAGCAAAAATTGTTGCTTTAGAATATCAAGAAATTTTTGGGGTAGATAATTTTTATTTAGAACTAATGGATCTGCCTGCGCTAGAAGGTCAGATGGCATTAAATGATCAATTAATTGCTTTATCAAAAGATACAGGGATACCAGTAATTGTTACGCGTGATGTACACTATCTTGATCCGGAAGATTCGGAAGCCCAAGATATTTTAACTTGTATTCGTGATGGGCGAACTTTGGATGATGCCGACAGAGAAACATTAGTTGGTATTGATTGTTCGTTTGCCAAAGCCAACGATATTGCTAGCCGATTTAAACATATTCCAGAAGCATTAAGCAATACTGTTAAAATTGCTGAGCGAGTTGATTTGCAATTAGAACTTAACAAATGGCATTTCCCATCACTTAATTTGCCAGTTGGCCAAACCGCTGATGATTATTTGCGTGAATTGGTATACAACCAATTACCTGTTTTAATGGAAGTAACTGATGAAGTAAAAAAGCGGGCAGATTACGAATTAGATATTATTGCTAAAAAAGGTTATTCGCCATATTTTTTGGTAGTAGCCGATTATGTAAAATATGCTCGTGAGCATGACATTATCGAAACCACTCGTGGTTCGGGTGCTGGTTCTTTGGTTTCTTATGCTATGGATATTACTACAGTTAATCCATTGTCTTTTAAACTACCATTCGAACGTTTTCTTAATCCATTTCGTCCATCACCACCCGATATTGATGCGGATTTTGCCGACGACAGACGTGATGATATGATTGCCTATGTAACCGAAAAATATGGCGCAGACAAAGTTGCCCAGATTATTACATTCGGTACGATGGCGGCGCGTGGGGCAGTGCGTGATGTAGCGCGCGCTTTGGGATATTCGTATTCACTGGGTGATCAAGTTTCTAAATTAATCCCGTTTGGTGCGCAAGGTTTTCAAATGACAATTGCCAAAGCACTTAATTTGGAGCCAGAATTGAAAAAGATTTATAACGAAAATCCACAGGTACATCGTTTGTTAGATTTGGCCCAAAAAATCGAAGGTTGCGCGCGTCATACTTCGATGCACGCGGCTGGTGTGGTAATTTCGCCAACACCATTAACCGATTTTACCCCAATACAATATGAAACTGGTGGTGAAAGAATTGTAACCCAATATGAAATGCATGCTGTAGAAGCTGCCGGTTTATTAAAAATGGACTTTTTGGGTATTCGCAATTTATCTATTTTGGGCCATGCTGTCGAAATTGTGGCCAAAACCACCGGACAAAAAATTAATATTTTTAAATTGCCACTTGATGATAAAAAAACTTATGAAATGCTAGCTCGGGGTGAAACTATGGGTGTATTCCAGCTTTCTGGTTCGGGCATGACCAGATATTTAAAAGAATTAAAACCAACCACTATTTTTGATATCATGGCGATGGTGGCGCTTTTCCGTCCGGGTCCAATGGATCAAATTCCCGAATATATTCGTCGCAAAAATCATGCTGATTTAATTGAGTATCTTGATCCGCGCATGAAAGATTATTTGGATCAATCCCTTGGCTTGATTGTTTATCAGGACGATGTTTTATTAACCGCCATTAATTTGGGTGGTTACAATTGGGAAGAAGCCGACAAGTTTCGTAAAGCCATGGGTAAAAAAATTCCCGAAGAAATGGCCAAACAAAAAGATAAATTTTTTAAAGGTTGCAAAGAATTTGGTAAATTACCAGAAATAAAAATTCATCGGTTGTGGGAAATGATCGAACCGTTTGCGGCGTATGGATTTAATAAGGCACATGCAGCAAGTTATGGTATGGTGGCTTACCAAACTGCTTATATGAAAGCTAATTATCCGGTGCAGTATATGACCGCGGTTTTGATTGCCGAATCGGGGGATATGGATAAGGTGCCTGAAATTATTCACGAGTGTGAGAAAATGGGAGTAAAGGTAATGCCGCCAGATATTAATGAAAGTTTTAAAAATTTTGCGATGGTGGGTTGGGAAGATAATGGTCAAGCCCATATCCGGTTTGGTTTAAGTGGTATTAAAAATTTGGGCGAACATATTGCCGACGTAATTTATCGTGAACGAAAAACCAATGGTCGTTATACTTCGCTTGAAGATTTGTTGCGTCGCGTGCAAGATAGAGATTTAAATAAAAAATCACTAGAAAGTTTGACAAAGTGTGGTGCCTTGGATAGCTTTGGCTCTGATCGGGGGCTACTTTTAAGTAATATGGATAATTTACTGTCTTTTGCCAAACAAATAGAAGAACAAGGCAAATCTAACCAAAATTCTTTATTTACTAATACTGCTATTGATATAATTTCTAAATTACGTTTGGAAGCTGGCCCAGAGGCCACGGAACAAGAAAAATTAACTTGGGAAAAAGAATTACTAGGCTTATATATTACCGCTCATCCTTTTGCAAAATATCAAACTGCTATGCAGGGCGTGTTAACTGATATTAAAGATTTAAAAAATCAGCCGTGTCATTCTTGGGTGGTGGTGGGCGGGGTGATTGATACTGCTAAAAAGAAAATAACGCGTAGCGGTCAGGCAATGATGTTTGTTACTTTGCTTGATACTACGGATAGTATGGAATTATTAGTTTTTCCAAGAACTTATGAAACTACCAAAGATGTTTGGGTGGAAGGTAAAATGGTGTGTGTGGTAGGGCGTACTTCCGATGATGAAGAAGACGATAAATTGTTTGTAGAAAAAGCCTATGAAATATCGGAAGAAAATGTAGCCTATTTAAGGCAACAATTAAATGTAAAAAATTCGGTAACCACACCGGTTCGCCAAGAAGTACGAGTTAGTAAATTAACAGTTTTTTCTGATTATATAGAAATTAATTTAACAGCCGCCGAAGTGAAAGCCAAAGCTGAAGCCATAAAATTGATTTTAGGAAAATATAAAGGAGAGCAGGCGGTTTATTTGATTGTAGGCGATAAAAAAATAAAAACCTCCTTTTTAGTGGAGGCTAGCAATGGATTAATAGACGAATTAAATCAAGTTTTATAATATCAAACCTTCATTATCTTCCTAATTCCCAATTTGGATCAGCAGTAAGATTTTGCCAGTCGGTAAAATCTTTTTTTATTGCCTGTTTATACCCAGCTACCGCAATCATAGCAGCGTTATCCATACAATATTTTAGCGAAGGAACAAGGAATAAAGAATAAGGAATAAATTGTTTTATAGCGCCAGACAGTTCTTCGCGTAATTTTTTATTGGCAGCCACACCACCACCGAGAATAATTGTTTTAAGCTTGTATTCCTCTGCAGCTTTGATGGTCTTTTTTACCAATACATCAACAATAGCTTGTTCGAAAGAAGCGCAAAAATCGTTTGTAGTTGGTTCGCTATTTGATTGTCCGTAAATTCCTGTCGGCAGTTCGTAGGGAATAATTTTTTCCGCTGTTAATTTATTGTCTCGCAGCCAATAAAGAGCCGAGGTTTTAAGTCCAGAAAAAGAAAAATTTAAATTATCACTATCAAGCATTGGACGAGGAAAAGAAATCGTTTTAGTATTTCCAGTTTCAGCCAGTTTAGAAATCTGGGGGCCACCAGGGTAGGGAAGACCAAGTAGTTTGGCTACTTTATCAAAACATTCGCCAGCAGCATCATCCAAAGTCGCTCCTAAAATTTTATAATCACCCGGTTCTGTTATATAAATTAATTCGGTATGTCCGCCGCTAACAATTAAAGCCAGTGCTGGATATTGAATTTTATATTCACCAATTTCTACAGCATGTATATGGCCAGAAATATGATTTACTGAAACCGTAGGAATATTTTTTGTCCAAGCCAAAGTGCGGGCGGCTTCGGTGCCAACAATTAAACCAGTAATTAAACCTGGGCCAGTAGTTACCGCAATTATATCTGGTTTTGATTGACCGGTTAAAACCTGTTCAATTAGTGGCACAATTTTTTCGGCATGCATCCGTCCAGCAATTTCTGGTACTACGCCGCCATATTTTTGATGAATTTCAATTTGAGAAGCAGTTGATTCTTTAATAACAAAACAGCCCTGTTCGGAACAATCCAAAAGGGCTACAGAAGTATCGTCGCAAGATGATTCAATTCCTAGTATTAACATATAGGTTTAATTGCAGACTGGTGACAGGGGGGAGAGTCGAACTCCCGACCTGAGGGTTATGAATCCTCCGCTCTTACCAACTGAGCTACCCTGCCGTAAAAACATGAGTATTTTATATGAAAAACGTGCAAAAGTCAACTTTGTTAATTATTTTGTTAATTATTTATGTTATTTATGCTATAATTAAGCAAGTTAGTATAATTTGTTTAATTATCAAATTTTAGATAGAATTAGCTTATTCTTAACTTATCAAATTATGTCTAAAACTATCGGTTTGGCTTTGGGTAGTGGCGGTTTAAAAGGTTTAGCTCATGTAGGTGTGATAAAAGTATTAGAAAAAAATAAAATAAAAATTAGCCATATTGCTGGCACTAGTATGGGGGCGTTAGTTGGTGCTTATTATGCGTTATATCAAAATGCCGTCGATTTAGAGATGGTTGCTTTGGGTGGTAAATGGGATAAATTTTTATCTTTGCTTGCGCCAACTTTTAAACTGGGTTTTGTTAAAGGAGAGAAGGTTGAAAAATTATTAAATATTTGGTTTGGCAATAAAGAATTTAAGGACACTAAAATTCCTTTACGAATTATTGCTACTGATTTAGTTACTGGTAAAGAAGTTGTTTTTTCGAAAGGTAAAATTGCCGATGCAGTTCGGGCCAGTGTTTCTATCCCAATGTTTTTTCAGCCGGTTAAAAACTCTACACAATTATTAGTTGATGGTGGATTGTGCCAACCAGTACCGGTTAAAGCAGTACGTGATGCTGGTGCAAAATTTGTGGTAGCGGTCAATCTAGATAACTATCAAGTTAATAAGTGGTTTAAACCAAATCAAGCTTCGCTCGCTAGTATTACTATTCGTAGTTTTGATATAGTCCGTCATTACCTAGGACATTGTTCTTCAGCAGCTGCAGATATGATAGTTGAGCCTCGTTTTAATGATAACGACCTAACCGTATGGAAGAAGTATTTTATTAGTAATACCGGTAAAGATTCTGTTCTAGAAGGGGAGCGGGCGATGAAAAAACAAATTAAAAAGTTATTGTAGTTTTATGTTGCGTAGGTTTGTAGATTATTTAAAAATTAATAAAACTTATTTTGGTTTATTAATATTTTTTATTTTAATAATAGTTTTGGTTAACCCAATTGGAGAATTTGCTTTAAATGACGATTGGTTTTATGCGGTAGCAGTACGAGATTTTGGTTGGAATTTTAGATTTGATCCTTTAATCACACCAGCACTTATTGGGCAGATATTATACGGAACAGTTTTAATAAAATTATTTGGTTTTAGTTTTACTATTTTACGCCTGTCTACTTTGGTGTTGGCGGTAGTGACAATGTTAGTATTATTTAAATTATTAAAAATAAAAGGCTGGTCAATCGGCGGGGCGTTACTTGGGGTGGGGTTAATATTTTTTAATCCCATTTTTTTTAATCTCAGCTTTACTTTTATGACGGACGTGCCAGCGCTGTCTTTAGTTATTGTTAGTTTGTATTATTTTTATCAGTTTAATCAAACTGGGAAAAGTAGATTTTTTATTTTTGCTCAGTTGCTAGCTTTTGGCGCTGGTTTTATTCGACAAAATTATTTAATTTTACCATTATTATCTTTAGTTTTAATTTTAACTAATACTAGAAAAAAAGATTTTAAACTTTGGTTAATATATGGCGTAAGTTTGCTGGCAGGTGTTTTATTATATTATTTTTTCCAATCGCATGGTTGGTGGCCGCAAGGGGCGGTAACTATGCACAGTTTTAATAACGGGCGGGCGTTACTAAACAATGCCTTATGGCAGGGTTATTATTTGGTTGGTTATCTGGCTCTATTTTTATCACCAATAATTATTGGTGGGTTTTTAGCTGTTGGTAATCGTACCCGTCTATATTTAGCTGGTGCAGGGTTATTAGGGATAGGACTGTCTTTAGTTTTGTATTTTACAAAGCATTTAACTTTTCCGTATTTCCGTAATATTATTAATATTTATGGTTTAGGAGCAAGAGGGGCGAATGAAGTTTTAACTGGTACGCCAACAATCACTATTAATTCTAGTGTCCAATTGTGGTTAACAATCTTGGTTGGTTTTTTGGTTGGTTTGGCAATAGGGTTTTTAATTAAACAGATAATTGATAATCGGAATATAAAGTTTAGAGAAATTGATTGGGTAACTATATTTTTAGGTTTAAATTTGTTAGCCCAAATAGCGGCGATAATGTATTTGGTTAGTTTTGACAGGTATTATTTAGCGCCGCTAGTGTTTATACTTTTGTTAATACCCGCAATCAAATTTTCCAGAAGGATAGTTTATGCTAGCGGGATATTATTATTTTTAATGGCTATTTATGCTGTTGTGGGCACCTATAATTATTTGGCCGAAAATAAGATAAAATGGGCTGTGGCCAATACTTTGGTTGCACAAGGTGCTCTGCCTGCCGAAATTGATGCTGGATACGAATGGTTGGGTTGGAATACAAGACAATTGGTTCAAAAAAAATTACCTACGTTTACCAACGAAAAACCTTGGTATATGGCACGAATTTTTACAGACAACACCCGCCAATATGTGGTAAATTACAATTCAGTTTTAACAGGTTATAATTTAGTGTCTAGTTATAGTTATAATAAGTTTTTATTTGGAACAGGGAGTTTATATTTATTGAAAAAGATAGAATTATGAAGGTAGAATTTTGTTTGCCGGTTTATAATGAGGCCGCAATTTTAAAAGATAATGTTTTGCGTTTATTAGGTTTTGTTAAACAGCAAAATTTTTCTTTTGATTGGCAAATAGTTTTGATTGTTAATGGATCTAGTAAAGAATTTGAAGATTTAGCGAAGGGTATTTCGAATGATTTTGATAGCTTAATTAAAACAGTAATATATGCCGAGAAAGGTAAAGGGCGAGCAATAAAAAATTATGCTTTAGTATCGACAGCTGACGTTTTTGTTTATATGGACGCAGATTTGGCTGTGGCCTTAACTGATTTGCCTAGTTTGGTTACGCCGTTATTAAATAACGAAGCCGATTTAGTAATGGGGTCGCGGTTATTAAAAGGATCAAAAAAAGAGCGATCATTTTTTCGAGAGTTTAGTTCTTTAATATATATCTGGCTTTCTAAAATTATCCTTCGTCATAGTTTCTCCGATTTACAGTGTGGTTTTAAGGCAATTAATTTACAAAAATTCAAACAAATAGTTCCTTTAATAAAAGATAATCAATGGTTTTTTGATACAGAATTGATTTATTTGTTTCAAAAAAATAATTGGCGAATTAAAGAAATACCAGTAGATTGGTCGGAAAATCGCTATCAAGCGCGAAGAAGTAAAATAAAAGTATTTAAAGATGGGTGGAGTTTTTTGAAGAAATTAGTTGAGTTAAGAGTGAGAAAATAAACTAAGTAGACCGGTTGACATCTGCTTAAAATCCAGTTACTCTATGTATCTATGAATAAAATAGAAATAATGTCTCCAGCGGGGTCGTTTGCCTCGCTTAACGCTGCTATTAAAGCCGGTGCCAATTCCGTGTATTTTGGTATTTTACAGCTTAATATGCGCGCTCGTTCGGCCAATAATTTTAAAATAACCGATTTATCAAAGATTGTTCGTATTTGTAAAAAGAATAATGTTAAAACGTATCTTACGGTTAATACTATTCTTTATGATAGTGATTTGGCGCTGATGAAAAAGATTTGTAAGGCAGCCAAGAAAAATGGCATAACGGCTATTATTGCTTCCGATATAGCTGCTTTGCAATATGCCAGCTCGATCGGTTTGGAAGTTCATATTTCCACCCAACAAAATGTAAGCAATATCGAGGCTGTTCGTTTTTTTTCTAAATTTGCCGATGTAGTTGTGTTGGCTCGTGAACTTAGTTTAAAACAAATAGAAAAAATAATTGAACAAATAAAAAAAGAAAAAATTGTGGGGCCCAGTGGAAAGTTGATTAGAATCGAATTATTTGCCCACGGTGCGCTGTGCGTATCTATTTCTGGCAAATGTTATATGAGTTTAACCACGCAAAATGCTTCGGCTAATCGAGGAATTTGCAGGCAAAATTGTCGTCGAACTTATCGAGTAATTGATGAAGAAAATGGAGACGAGTTGGTGTTGGATAATAAGTATATTATGTCGCCAAAAGATTTGTGTACGATTGGCTTTTTAGACAAATTGGTAAAAGCCGGTGTAAGCGTATTTAAATTAGAAGGCCGAGGTCGTGCACCAGATTATGTTTATACTGTAACCAAATGTTATCACGAAGCGGTGGAGGCGGTAGAAAATAATGTATATACTAAAGAAAAAATTAGAGCTTGGACCGAACAATTAGAAAAAGTTTACAATCGTGGTTTGTGGCATGGTGGATACTATTTAGGTAAAAAACTTGGCGAGTGGAGCGGAGAGTATGGTTCTCATACTACTACTCAAAATGATTATATAGGGCGTGTTACTAATTTTTTTCGTAAAGCTGGCGTAGGGGAATTTGTTCTTGAAGCAGGTAATCTTAAACTCGGTGAAGAAATTTTAATTACCGGTGATACTACTGGCGCAGTAAAATGCAAAGTCGATGAAATGTTTGTAAACGACAAGCCAGCAAAGATAGCCAAGAAAGGTGATTTAATAACTTTCAAAACTCCCGATCGCATTCGTTTTAATGACAGGTTGTTTGTAATTCGGAATCGCAGTAAAAAGTAATATTAAAAAACACCGTGTAATGGCCCGTACCCTGTATACTAGACACATTGTCTCATCTCGGGCAAAATAAAATCATATGTATAAACGCCACGACCAATCGTTCAAGGACGAGATCCTTGCAATAATAAAAAACGGCACAAAAGTGCCTGACGTTTGTGCTCAATATAATATGAGCACAAAAACAGTGTATGCCTGGCTTCGGGCTCAGGCGGATAATACTGGTACGAGTTCATTAGAGCTCGCTCGTCTTAGACGGGAAAACCAGGAATTAAAAGAAATTATCGGTATGTTCGCTCTTGAAAAAAAGCGAACGGAAAAAAATACGAAGAGCGCGTGAATATATGGCCAAAGTTAAAACCAAAACAGCATTGGCCAAAGAACTTGGTATTGCTCGCTCTTCTCTTTACTATCAACCCAAAAAGCCTGTTTCAGACGAAGAATTAAAAAAACAAATTATTGCTGTCATGACGGAACACCCAGCTTACGGCCACCGGCGGGTAGCTCTGGCACTAGGAAAAAACAAAAAACCAATTATTCGGGTAATGAAGGTTAATCACTTAAAACCAAAAATTCGTCGTGGCTGGAAGCCAACTAAGTCAGAAGATTTAAACCGGCCAGAGACACGGGTAGAAAATGTTTTAAAAGTAGTTTATCCGGTTCGTCCGAATGTAATTTGGGCCGGAGATTTCACTTACCTCTGGTTTGTTGATCGATTCTGGTATGTAGCAACAGTAATTGATATTTACACGAGAGAAATTGTCGGTTGGCATATTGCCAACCATCACACGACCACGCTCACACCAAGTCACACCATCGCATAGTCGTAAATCCAGTCCTTGGCAGAACGGTTTCCAAGAATCTTTTTATTCACAGTTTAAATTGGAATTAGGTAATCTTAATCGTTTTAATCACATTGGCGAACTAATTGAGGCTGTGCATCAACAAATTGCTTACTACAATTTTCGTCGTATCCACTCGGTTCTAAAAATGCCGCCAGTACTTTTCAAAGAAAAATATTTACAAAAAAATACCACTTACATGGTATTAACAACTTAATTTATTTACTCATCCGAATGAGAAAGAGTGTCTAAAATTTGGGGTACTTGCCACGAGGGTTCGCGCAATTTCCTTGGTCGTTATTGTCCGAAAAAAGCTCTTGTGTTAACTTGGTAGCCCCAACGGGAATCGAACCCGTGTTTTCTCATTGAAAGCGAGATATCCTAACCATTAGATGATGGGGCCTTTAATTATGTTGATCATTATAAAACATTTTTTTAATTAAGTCAATGCCCTTTATTTTTTTAAATAAAAAATCCCCAAAGTATTCTTGTGGGGATTTTTGTTATTTATGCTTTTAGAGCATCTTTTAAAGCCTTTCCAGCCTTGAATTTTGGTACAGTTACAGCTGGGATTTGGATTTTTTGAGAAGGATTTTGTGGGTTGACGCCAACGCGGCCAGCACGTTTCTTGGCACTAAAAGCGCCGAAACCAGTTAATACTACTTCTCCACCCTTTTTTAATTCAGCAGTTACTACATCAGTAAAAGTGTTTAACATTTCTTCAGCTTCACGCTTGGAAACATTTAATTTTTCTGCCAAAACTTGGGATAATTCAGCTTTGTTCATAGTGTCACCCCCTTCCGATTGGAGTTTGTCATATATTTTTGTTTATGTTTAACTATTTTTAGTATATCACAATCAGATTTTTTTGGCTAGGTTGACAAAAAGTTTATCCACAGTGTACCACGTTGGGTACACTGCAAGCAGTAAGAGGGTGGAAGGTTATCTAGCGTATTCTACCACGCGAGTTTCGCGAATAATAGTAACGCGAATTTCACCTGGATATTGTAATTCTTCTTCAATCTTGTGTGCAATATCTTTGGCTAGTTGGAAGGCATTGTAGTCGTCTACTTCGTTTGGTTTTACAAACACGCGTACTTCTCGTCCAGCTTGAATAGCATAAACTTTTTCAATGCCAGGGAAGCCACTAGCAGTTTTTTCTAATTCTTCTAAACGAGCTACAAAGTGTTCGAAGGTGTCTTTGCGAGCACCCATTCTGGCGCCAGAGATTGCATCAGCCGCTTTAACTACAGTAGCATAAATGCTTTGTGGGTGGTCAAGGTGGTGGTCACGAGCAGCTTGGGCAACGTCTTCGTCCATATTGAATTTTTTGAGAATGGTATAGCCAATTTCTGGGTGAGAGCCTTGGGTTTCTTGATCAACGGCTTTACCAATATCATGGAAGAAACCGCATTTGCGAGCTTTGGCTTCTTCGAGTCCAAGTTCAGCAGCAATAATACCAGAAAGGTAAGCCACTTCCATAGAATGGTTGATAATATTTTGGCCATAGCTGGTGCGATATTTTAATCGGCCAACAATGTTTACTAATTTTGGATCAATGCCAGTAATCCCAATTTTGTACAAAGCTTCTTCGCCAGCTTTTTTAATATCCAAAGATAAATCTTGTTTAGCTTTGTCAACAAATTCTTCAATACGAGCAGGTTGAATACGGCCATCGGCCATTAATTTTTCTAATGCCAATCTGGCTACCTCACGACGAATAGGCGAGAAGCTAGAAATCATAATTGATTCTGGAGTATCGTCGATAACCAATTCGCAACCAGTTAATTTTTCGATCGTTTTAATGTTGCGACCTTCTTTCCCAATAATACGCCCCTTCATTTCTTCGCTTGGCAAATTAACAATAGACGAAGTGGTTTCGGCAGCATGAGAAGAAGCAGTGCGTTGGATGGCGTCGATAACAATCTCTCGAGCTTTGTCTTCAAATTTGTCGGAAGACTCTCGTTCTAATTTCATTATTCTTGCCATCAAGTCGGTTTTGCTTTCTTCTTCTACCATTCCCAAAAGTTCGATTTTGGCTTCTTCTTTAGAAAGGTTGGCGATAGCTTGTAATTTTTCGCCTTCTTGAATTTTGATTTGTTCGATTTCTAGTTTGATTTGTTTTACGCGATCTACTTTTTCTTGTAGTTTGGTTTGGTTTTCTTGAAATTCTATTAATTTTTGATCAAACATGCTTTCGCGACGCTCTAAACGTTGTTGGGCGGCATGAGCTTCTTGGCGAAGTTGTTTTTCTTCACGTTTAGCTTCGTCGATAATTTTTACGGCTTTTTCTTTGGCGTCTAAAACATACTCTTGTTGTTTGGTTTTGGCTTCGGCTAAAATACGGTCGGCCTTAGCTTCGATTGAATTGGCTTGGGCCTGGGCAAGTTTTTTTCGTAAAAAATAGCCAGCCACAAAGCCAAGTGGTAAAGCAATAACGCCAGTAATTGCTAGGTAGATAATGTTGTCCATAAAAAAATACCATCGGAATCATCCGGGTATTGTTATTTGATTGAATTAGGGCGAAGAAGCAAAAAATTAGGCGAAGATCTTTTCTAATGACAAAATTAGCGCGGTTTTGGCGTTAAAGATGTTGTTTTTTAGAGAAAGAAAAGCCATATTTTAGAGTAATTTTGCGTCTTTCGAATCCTAGTCAATCAGAGTGCTGGGCAGGTCTAGAAATAGTTATGCCGAGCTAACAAAACCGGTGGAATCCGTTAAATGTTAATTGCCTTAACTTGAGGATTAAGGTGAATATATAATAGCACAAAATGGTTTGGGTGTCAAGGATCTGTCTTGACAAAATCCGTACATTCATATATAATTTCAACACTTTAATCACTCACTCGCCATTTTTTTCCTCCCTAGGACCACTCTTGGGGTGAGGCGAGGAGGCAATAAACCCGAAAGGGTTATAAGGAAAATATGACTGAGTTACCTACACTCATGGAAATGCTGAAGGCCGGTGTTCATTTTGGCCATCAGAATTCTCGTTGGCACCCAAAAATGCAACCATATTTATTTGGTTTGCGCAATGGTGTGCATATTATTAATTTGGAAAGCACCCAAGAACAATTGGCAAAGGCTTTGGAATATGTAAAAACCCTGTCCAGCAAAGGCAAGGTTATTTTATTTGTTGGTATTAAGCGTCAAGCTCAACCAGTTATCAAGGCTGCCGCCGAAAGTTGTGGTATGCCATATTCTACAGAACGTTGGATTGGTGGATTACTTACTAACTTTAGCGAAGTAAAACAACGTCTAAAAAAATACAACACTTTAAAACAAGAAGTGGCTAGTGGTGAGGTAGAAAAATATACCAAAAAAGAACAATTAGATATTAAAAAAGATATTGCCAACATGGATAGATATTTGGGTGGTTTGGCCAATATCGATCGTTTGCCTGATGCTATGTTTGTGGCCGATATGCGTATATCTAAAACTGCAGTAGCCGAGGCTGAACGTATGGGTGTGCCAATTGTGGGCGTGTGCGATAGTAATGTTAACCCAGAAAAAGCCGATTATGTTATTCCTGCCAACGACGACGCTGTAAACTCTATTAAATTAATTGCTGATTTATTAGCCGAAGCTGTTAACGAAGGAAAAGCTATTTGGGAAAAGAATAAATTAGCGATTGATAAAGAAGTTAAAAAAGCAGCTGTTGCTCGTCCAGAAATTAGTGAAGAAAAAATGGCCGGCAAATCTTCTTTGGTAAAAGCAGTAGCTAAAAAAGCTGCGCCAAAAACTGCCGAACGTCGTCCAATGAAAGTTTCTGAATCAATTTAATATCTTCAAATAATTTATTTATCTTCAAAAATATGTCTATCACAACAGCGGATATATCAAAACTTAGAACTTCTACTGGTGCTGGTATGATGGATTGCAAGAATGCTTTGGAGGAAGCGGGTGGCGATATGGAAAAAGCCGCAGATATTCTGCGCAAAAAAGGAATTGTTAAAGCAGCTAAACGAGCCGACAAAGTTGCTTCTGAAGGCAAGGTGGCAAGTTACATTACCCCTGATGCTAAAATCGGAGCCATTGTCGAAATTAATTCCGAAACCGATTTTGCGTCTAAAAGCGAAGATTTTGTTACTTTTGCTAGTGCTGTAGCCGAAACTATTGTAAAAGATAATCCAACTGATGTAGTTGCTTTATCTACATTAATGTTAAGTACTGGTAAAACTGTAGCTGATGCCATTAGCGACTTAACCATTAAAATTGGTGAAAAAATTAGTATTCGTCGATTTGTCCGATACGAATCTACTGGCACAGTAGTATCATATTTGCATGGTGCCAAAATTGGTATCTTGGTAGATATGGAAGGTGGCGACAAAGAATTAGGAATGGACGTGGCTATGCAAATTGCAGCTGCTAATCCAAAATCGGTTGGTCGCGAAGGAGTAGATGCTACTTTAATCGAAAAAGAACGTGAAATTTTTGCCGAACAACTTCGCCAACAAGGCAAACCAGAAAATATTATCGAAAATATCTTAAAAGGTAAGATGGATAAATTTTATGGTGAAGTTTGTTTGCTTGAGCAGCCTTTTATCAAGAATGAAGAAATTACTATTCAAAAGTTGGTAGAAGATAAGGGGGCAAAAGTAAACCGTTTTGTTCGTTACGAATTAGGTGAGGGAATCGAAAAACAAGAAAAAGATTTTGCTGCCGAAGTGGCCGAACAAATGCAATAAAAATTGAATATACAAATACCCCCGACATTTATATGTTGGGGGTATTGTTTTTTATGGTTATTTACGTTAAAATATATGCACTATGATTAAATTAACTGTATTAAATAAAAGAGTTGGCCCCATTCGTGGTCGACATCCGTGGGTGTTTTCGGGGGCTTTAAAAAGTATTCCCGAAGGATTAGAAAGTGGTATGCCAGTTCATTTGGTAGATGAACAGGGTAAATTTTTAGCACAAGGATATTTTAATTCGTATTCACAGATTGCGGTGCGACTTTGGAGTTGGGAAGAATCCGAAGAAGTAAACCCAAGTTTTTTTGAAAACAGAATAAAAGCTGCTTGGGAGTTGCGACATAGTTTGGTAGAAAACAAAAAAACCAATGCCTTCCGAGTGATAAATAGTGAAAATGATTTGTTGCCAGGATTGGTAGTAGACAAATATGCTAATTATTTATCGGTGCAATTTCATACAGTAGGTTTAGAATTTTGGCGAGAACAAATTGTGGATGCTTTGGTTGGTATTGTTAAGCCAAAGGGAATTTTTGAACGTACTGATAACAAGAAAAATATCCGAGAAAAATCTACAAATAATTTAGAAGATGATGCGGCACGATTATTGTATGGGAAAATGCCAGAAAAAATTGAAATTTTAGAAAATGGTTACAAATTTTTAGTAGATATTAAAGGTGGTCAAAAAACTGGTTTCTTTTTAGATCAACGCGACAAGCGCTCTGCTTTAGAAAAATATGTTAAAGGTAAAAGCGTTTTAAATTGTTATTCTTATACGGGTGGTTTTAGTGTTTATGCCTTGGGTGCCGGAGCAAAAAGAGTAGTAAGTGTAGATGTATCCGAAAAGGCATTAGAACTCGCCGAGGAAAATATTAAATTAAATAAATCAGAAGAAAACAAAGCCGAATTTATTGGTGCTGATGTAAAAGCGTATTTAACTGGTTTAAGCGAAAATGACCCAGAATTAGGGAAAAATGATTTCTCAGTAATAATTTTGGATCCACCAGCCTTTGTTAAAGATCGACACAAAATTCGTGAAGGTTTGCAAGGTTACCGCAATATTAACGAATTAGCTTTACGACTTTTGCCGCCAAATGGAATTTTGGTTACCGCTTCTTGTTCGGCTCATGTGTCGTTGGCAGATTTTAGATATATGTTATCGGAAGCTGCTGGTAGGGCAGGGCGAACAGTACAAATTTTAGAAACTTATACACACGGGATTGATCACCCAGAATTAGTAGCGTTTACTGAGGGAGAGTATTTAAAGTGTTTGTTTGCCTTAGTAAAGTAAATTGGATATACTAGTATAGCAACTTATATGTTTAATTATTTTTTTGCTTTTCTCGGCTGCGAAGCCTCGGGGATGAAACCTGTGGGTTTCATAACCCGCTAAAAAATAATTAAACGTATAAATTAAAACTTAAATTTTAAATTTATTTTTATGACAAATATCGCAATTAATGGTTTCGGCCGTATTGGCCGGCAGGCTTTTAAAGCTGCTTTTAAGAACAAAAGAATTAAAATTGTTGGCATTAACGATTTAACCGACACCAAAACTTTGGCACATCTTTTGCAATATGATACCGCCTATGGTAAATATGAATTGCCAGTAACATATGATGAAAAAAATATTATTGTTAAAGGCAAAAAGTTTCCAGTATTTGCCGAAAAAGATCCAAGTTTCTTGCCTTGGAAAAAATTAAAAGTAGATGTGGTTTTGGAATGTACTGGCCGATTTACCAATAAAGCCGGCGCAGAATTGCATGTAAAAGCTGGGGCGAATAAAGTAATTATTTCTGCTCCATCAAAAGGTCCTGAAATTCCAACTTATGTGCGATCGGTTAATTGTGGTAAAGTAGGAAAAGAAAAATCATTAGTTATTAATAATGCTTCTTGTACCACCAATTGTATTGCCCCAGTAATGGCAATTTTGGATGAAAAATTTGGTATTGAAAAAGCTATGATGAGTACAGTACATGGATATACTGCCGATCAAAATTTACAAGATGGCCCACACAAAGATTTGCGTCGGGCACGGGCAGCTGCAGAAAATATTGTGCCCACCACTACCGGAGCTGCTAAAGCAGTGGGGGAGGTAAAAACAAATTTACAAGGTATCTTTGATGGTGTAGCTTTTCGCGTGCCAGTGCCTACTTGTTCATTATCAGATATTACCGCAGTTTTAAAAAAGAATGTTACTAAAGAAGAAATTAACAAAGCTTTAATCGATGCCGCCAAAACTGCTCGTTTCGCCGGAGTACTAGATGTAACTTTTGAACCACTGGTTTCTTCAGATTTTGTAGGTAATAGTTATTCTTCGATTGTTGATGCCAGCCTAACTAACGTAGTGGGTGGAAATTTGATAAAGGTAGTTGCTTGGTATGATAACGAATATGGCTATGCCCATCGTTTAATAGAAATGGCAGAATTATTTGCTTAATAGTTTATTGTGTTAGAATATATCCATCAAAATTTGGTCGCTGGATGGTGGTTTGAATTAACTTTGGCAGAACAACTAGGGAATGTTGGAAGTGAGGTTGGTAGAGCGGTAAAATGGCATAATAAAAATAATTTTAAAAACCGCAATTATGCATTAGACAGAGCGTTTGAATTACTTGATTTGACGATTTTGGATGAACGTTGGCGCGGTGTTAAGTTAAAAGAATTGTGTCGTGTGCGCGAGTTGTTGGCTGATACTTTTTATGGCGACAGAGAATATCACGACACGCCAGAGAATTTAGAAAAATATTTTTATCAATTTGCTTTGGCGGCGAGAATAAGTATTTAATTATGTTCAAAACAGTCATCTTAAAATTAATTAACATTAAATATTCTGGCAATTCAATTGGCAACGATGTTCGTGTAGAAATTAATGCGCTAAATAATTTTATCAGTGTTGACAAAAAAATTAAGAAAGGACAAAGTGTCGCGTGTCAAGAAACAGTTGGACAATTTTTTGTGGATGGTAAGTTTTTTAATCCGGAGATAAAAATTACTGTTATTGAAAAAGATTTGTTTTTTAATGATGTTGGAAGTATTTCGGTAAAATTAAAAATAGATTTGGAAAAAAATACTACTCAAATTAATAAATGTCAGGTGGAAGTTTATGAAAAGCGTGGAAGAAAAAAAACAAAGAGTAAGCGTGGAGTGTTTGATTTAACATTGGAACCGACCGTTAAGACGCCTTTCGTTTATGTTCCGGAAACAAAAGATGGTTGGCTAGTTGTTCTGGATAGAAATGGTGAAGAAGTTTCGTTGCCGTCGTATCTCAAAGTGGAAGTGAAACGTCGAGAGTTAGGGCGCGAATATTTTACGATTTTAGAAGGTGCATTGCGTGGAGGAGAATATTCAGTTAAGTGTCCAGATGATATTTCAGTTTTTATGATTAACGACAATCATCACACCAAGCTGGTGCAGGTTACTTACTCAATATCAAATAAAATTTTATGTTTGTCCGATAAGAAATATCAAACTACTGATTATGAAGGCGCGCCTTGGGTTAAAGGTTTGTATGATATAGAGATCCCAGATTTTCCTCATCCGGGAGGTTTGTATTATGATAATGCCAAAAATCCGACAGTATGGTTTCGTGTCGGCCATAGCGGTGAGCGTTATATCCATACCGGTCGTCATTCTTTAGGTTGTATTACTGTATTAGACCAAAAGAAATGGGGAGAAATTTATAATATATTGATTAGAGCACGCAAAGGTGACGGCCAAAGCATCGGAGTATTAGAAGTTATTGAATAATATGAAAGTAATTTACATTAAAATTGTTATAATATTAGCAATGACAATCGCGATAGCAACATTTGTGACGTGGCATTATCCATTTGGCGTAAAAAGCTACAAAGGTATAACGTTTGGTATGGATACATTTGAAAAAGCTGGAGAATCCACCGGCTGGGCTTCGCCTGATGATCGTGTTCCAACCTCTAGTTTTTATGTACGCGCTTTCGGAGATGAATCTTTTTGTATTGGCTCGATGTGTGGTATAGGTGGATATTTTGTTGATTGTCTAGGTGGTTGGATTTCGGCTTATAGACAAGCGCAAATGTTAGATGATAGTATTGATTTATCAATAGAAGATGTTGCTTCTGGGAAAGAGCTGGTGGTTACAGTTGCCAACGCCAACGGTAAAATTGTTGGCATTTATCCAGGCGCTCGAGTTAGAAATTTGCCATATATTTTGCGCAATCACCGTGATTTAATAGACGTGGAGAAATGGCAAATGTGTTCTAATATTTTGCCACGATGGTGGAAATAATTTATTTAATTTAATATTATGCGTATTCCAATAATCGAAACAGTCGGTAAGGTGGGTGTTGAGGTAATTTTAAAAGGATGGGTGAATGCCAGACGTGATATGGGCAAGATTGTATTTTTGGATTTGCGCGATCGTTCGGCGGTGGCGCAAATTGTTGGCGTGCCAGCCGAAATGGATGAAAAATCTTTGGAAGAAATAAAACGTGTGCGTTTAGAATACTTGGTGGAATTACGTGGTATTGTGCAGGCTCGTAGTGAGAAACAAAAAAATCTCGAGATGCCAACTGGTACAATAGAAATTTTAGTTAAAGAAATAAAAATTATTTCTGAATCACAAGCCATGCCATTTGATGTTAGTCAAGATACACGCATAATTAGTGAGGAACTTCGTCTTAAATATCGTTATTTAGATATTCGCAGTGAGCGTCTAAAAAAGAATTTGGAAATGCGCCACAAGATGAACCAGTTTTTACGTAATTATTTAACTGAGAAAAATTTTTGGGAGATTGAAACCCCGTATATTACCAAAGGCACGCCCGAAGGTGCGCGTGAGTTTTTGGTACCATCCAGATTACATCCCGGTAATTTTTATGTGTTACCGCAATCGCCACAACAATTTAAACAGTTATTAATGGTAGCAGGAGTAGAAAAATATTTCCAAATTGCCAGATGTTTTCGTGATGAAGACAATCGTGGCGATCGTCAGCCAGAGTTTACTCAACTTGATATGGAAATGTCGTTTTTAGAAGAAAAAGATATAAGAAGTTTGATCGAAGAAATGACAATCGAATTAGTAGAAAAAGTTTTTCCACATTTACATATTTCACAAATACCTTTTCCAGTTTTAACTTATGCTGAAGCAATGGAAAAATATGGTAACGATAAACCAGATTTAAGAAAGGACAAAAAAGATAAAACTGAATTAGCTTTTGGTTGGATAGTAGATTTTCCTTTGTTTGTAAAAAGTGAGACCGATGATTGTTTGGTGGCGTCCCACCATCCTTTTACACGACCACAAGATAGTGATTTAGAATTGCTTGATACTGCACCAGAAAAAGTAAAAGCCTGTGCTTATGATCTTGCTTTAAATGGTTTTGAAATTGCTGGTGGGAGTCTTCGTATTTTTGATCACGCTTTGCAAAAAAAGATTTTCCAAATTTTGGGTGTATCTGAAGAAGATATTAATATTCGCTTTGGTCATATACTTGAAGCTTTTACCTTTGGTGTACCTCCACATGGTGGTATTGCTTTTGGTTTAGATAGATTAATCGCCATACTTCAAGGTGAAGAAAATATCCGCGAAGTAATTGCTTTCCCCAAAACCGGCGATGCTAGAGATCTAATGATGGGTGCACCAAGCACATTGCCAGAGCAAGCTTTAAAAGATGTGCATATTAAGTCAATTTAGGAATTAGAAATTTTTATCATGTTATCTGCCCTGCAAATAAACATTTTAAAGGAGTGTTATGAAAACAGGGGAAAAATTAATCGTCGTATATTTTTACGGTTATACAAAGACAAAAAAACCAAAACCACACCTGTAAAAATTATTACCCAAAGTTTAGAACGCTTGATTCGTCGGGGGTATATTATTGGTTATTGTGTACACAAATCGGACAAGTGTTTTATAAGCGATATTAAAATTACCGCTCTTGGCAAACATACCTATGAAGATTGGTGGGAGAAGAGGCAAGCAAAATTACCATTTTAAAAATGAAACAAGAAATTAAGTTAGAGAAATTTGAAGGACCGCTAGATTTACTTTTGCAATTAATTGAATTAGAAAAAGTAAATATTAGCGAGGTGGCTTTGTCGGACGTGACTGAGCAATTTTTAAATTTTTTAGATAAGATGGGTGAAGAGCGTTCGGATGAGTTGGCAGATTTTTTAGTAATTGCTACCAAACTAGTTTATTTAAAATCAAAAAACCTATTACCCTATTTATATCCCGAAGAAGACGAAGGGCCAAGCTTGGCCGACCAGCTGAAGATGTATCAACAATATGTGGAAGCGAGTAAAAAGATTAATATTTTGTGGGAACAAAATCGAGTGGCCTATGGGCGTGTTGAACCGCCAGTTAAACAAGCAGGTTTTGTTTTGCCAGCCAATGCTCAGATTACCGATTTGCAGCGTTCGATAGAATATTTGGTTATTCGGTTGCGTCCAGTTAACCCATTACCACAAGTTAATATTGATCATTCTATTTCTGTTAAACAAAGGGTAGAATCAATTTTTAATTTGTTAAAAACACACAAGCAGATGAGTTTTGGTAATTTGTTGTCTTCGGTCAGCAACAAAACAGATGTAATTGTAAGTTTTTTGGCCTTATTAGAATTAATGCGTGAAGCGAAAGCGGCCGTAAAACAGGGCGATGCATTTGGAGAACTGGAAGTTAGTTTGGTTTAAATTGTTAAACTATTAAATTGCTAAATTGTTAGAATTGGTATTTTAGAATAATAATATTTTATGTTAACCTCAAAATTAGAATCAATTTTATTCGTCGCTTCTAAACCATTGGCGGTAAAGAAGTTGGTTAAGGTTTTAAATATAGATGATAAGGCAGTGGTTGTAGCGCTTGAAGAATTACGGACAAAATATAACCATGCAGATTCCGGTATTATCTTATTACAAAATAATGATGAATGGCAAATGGTGTCAAATCCTGATAATCGTGAAGCGGCTGAAAATTTTTTAAAGGCAGAAGTCTCTGGCGAATTAACCCGACCGCAATTAGAAACTTTAACGGTTGTTTCTTATTGTGGCCCAATAACCAAGCCAGAGTTAGAGCAAATTCGTGGTGTAAATTGTAGTTTGATTTTACGCAATCTTATGATGCGTGGGCTTGTGAAAGAAGTGGAAGACCCAGCCAACTTATTGCCTACTTTTGAGGCGACTATGGATTATTTGCGTCATTTGGGGTTGAATAGTTTGAGTGAGTTGCCAGATTATGATAAACTGCACCAGCACGAAAATATTGTTAATATGTTAAACTCGTCGCCGGTTTAATTTAAATAAAGGGTAGCGAATGAATTTGATTAATTATGTCAAAAAAATTATTTGATTTTATTTCTTCTTTTGGGATGATGCTGGTCGGCGTTTTTTTATTATTCGCGAACACAGTTTCTTTTTCTCCGACTGGTCGACAGTGGTTAAAATTACCAGTGTCTAATCCCCGACAATTGATAGGTGGTGATGCGATCGCCGAAAATTTGCCGGTTTTGCGTCCTACTGTTCCTTTGCAGAAAAATAAAAATAATTTTGTCGGAGTGTTAACTGCTCAATCGGTTATAGTGGTAGATAACAAGACAGAAGCAGTTTTGTTCGAGAAAAATAGCGACGCAATTCGACCTCTAGCCAGTGTAACCAAATTGATGAGTGCTTTGGTACTATTAGATTTACCAATACAATGGTCTACTACCACAGAAATTTTTGAGACTGATGATGTTGGTAGTAGCCATATTATTAATGCAGGAGAAAAATTTACTGCTGATGATTTATGGCATGTAGGTTTAATTGGCTCATCTAATAGTGCTATTAATGCCTTGGTAAGAATTAGCGGTTTAACTCCTACTCAATTTGCAGCACGAATGAATCGAAAAGCACGTGATTTACAATTAACTTCTGCTCATTTTGTAGAGGCTACTGGTTTAGATGCAGATAATATTGCCAGTGTACGTGATGTTGCCAAACTTTTAAAAATTGCTTTACAAAAAGACAAAATATTACAAACAGTGCAAATTGGTGAATATTATATACATCCTTTAGGTAAAGATAAGCCACGACGAGTATGGAGTACCGATTGGCTTTTAACTAAGTGGGTTCCGAGTAATTTTACTGTATCTCAGATTGCTGGTAAAACGGGTTTTATTAATGAGTCTGGTTATAATTTTGCGGTACATTTAAGTGATAATAATGGTCATGCGGTGCGTGTTATAGTTTTTGGTGCGTCTACCAACGAAAATCGTTTTATCTATGAATATTAGAACGATTAAACAAATTAAAAATTTAAATAACCAGCGAGTTTTAGTACGGGTAGACTTTAATGTGCCTATTAAGAATGGCAAGGTAATTGATGATAATAGAATTAAATTATCTGTGCCAACGATTGAATATTTGCTCAAGAAAAAAGCTAAAGTAATTTTGCTTACACATCTTGGGCGTCCAATCGGATATGACGGAAAAGGTAAAAGCGGTTATGATAATAGTTTTAGTTTAAAACCAGTAGTAAAAAGAGCTGGCGAATTATTGGGAAGGCCAATAAAATTTATAGCCGACCAAAAAATTGGGAGACCAGATGATCAACAAATTTATTTTGCTAATGCAAAAAGTGAAATTGAAAAAATGAAGGCAGGCGAAATTGTTATGTTAGAAAACATGAGATTTTTCCCTGAAGAGGCAAAAGAAATTAGTAGATTAAGTAAAAAAATTGCTGAATTAGGAGAAGTTGTTGTTTTAGACTGTTTTGCAGTTGCTCATCGGGAAGCAGCTTCAGTATCGGGAGTAACCAAATATCTGCCAACTTATGCTGGGTTTTTGTTAGAAAAAGAAATCGTTAATCTAGGTAAGGCAACAGAAGATCCAAAAAAACCTCTAGTGGTTGTATTGGGTGGCGTAAAGATGGAAACTAAAATTCCAGTTTTAAAGCAGTTGTTATCTAAAGCTGATTATATATTAATAGGAGGAGGATTAGCGAATACATATTTTTGGGCCAAGGGGTATAAAGTTGGTAATTCGGTAATTGATAAAGGATATAAAAAAGAAGCTCTAAAATTATTTAAAAATAAAAAAGTGATTTTACCAGTTGATTTAGTAGTGGGGGATGAAAATGGTTTAAAAATTGAAGTTTTAAAAATTGATTCAAAATTCAAAATTCAAAATTCAAAACTATCAATATATGATATTGGCCCAGAGACGATTGGTTTGTTTGCAGAATGTCTCAAGCACGCTAAAACCATAATTTGGAATGGGGCGATGGGTTATTTTGAGAAGCACCCATATGAATATGGTACTTATGCAGTGGCAAATTTGGTAGCCGATCAATCTAGTGGTAAGACTTTTGGTGTTTGCGGTGGTGGCGAGACGGTAGAAGTGTTAAAAAAGGTAAATTTGTTAAATGATATTGATTTGGTTTCGACTGGCGGCGGTGCGATGTTAGAGTTTTTAAGTGGAAAAAAATTACCCGGTGTTCGGGCAGTACAAATTAAATAATTTAGTTATTATTAATTGAATTAATCAGCATACGCTTATTAATTCGGAGGAAACTATTTATGTCAATACAAAATAGTGCCAAAACCTCGCTCTCTGCTAAAAAAGAATGTTGCGGAGAAGGTGGTTGCGGTACGGGTTGTAGTTGTAATCATTGTTGGGGCAGTGATTTTGTTAAAAAGCTTGTAATTACCTTGGCCACGGTGTTTTTGGTTTACATGATATTTTTTGTGGGTACTTTAATGCGTAATAATCTAAAAAAATTCAATTATATTGGCATGGCCGACAAAATGGAAAGAACCATTATGGTATCTGGTTATGGTAAAATTTCGGGCAACAACGATATCGCCATGACAACCATTGGTTATTCTAATACAGATAAAGATGTCGCCAAGGCTCAGGAGAACAATAAAAAAGTAATGGACCAAGTTATGTCCGAATTAAAGAAGATGGGTATTGCGGAGAAAGATCTGCAAAGCAACTATACCATTTATCCAGATTATAGTTATACCCCAGATAAAGGCCAAGAGCTAAAAGGTTATCGTGTTTCTAATCAGTTAACTATCAAGATTAGAGATTTAAGTAAAATTACCACTATATTAGGTTTGGCTGGAAAGTATGGCGCAACTGAAATTGGTGGTTTAAATTTTACGATTGATGATCCAGAGAATTTAAAATCAGAATCACGTGTCAAAGCTTTAGCAGATGCTAAAACTAAAGCATTGTTTTTAGCAAATTCTTTAGGCGTGCGTTTGGGCGGGGTAGTATCTTATAACGAATATGAATCAACCGGAGATTTTTATAATATGAAAGTAATGTCTGCGGCTGAAGGTGGTGGTATGGGGGGTGCTCCAGAAGCCGTAGCTGCCGGCAGTAAAGATGGGGTAATGAATGTAAATGTAACTTACGAGATTTTATCACGTTAATTTATCCAATTTTTAGCCCTGCTTCACTAAAGAAGTGGGGCTTTTTTTACTTTTACGGCTGTGATATAATATAAGGCGTAAGGATTAAGGAGAAAGGAATAAAATAGTTAATTTTATTTTTTCTTAATCCTTAATCCTTATTCTTTATTCCTTAATTTATGAAAATCAAAAGAATTGTCGGGAGGGAAGTACTAGATTCTCGTGGTAACCCAACTGTAGAAGCCAAGGTTTATTTAGAAAATGGTTTGATAGGAGTAGCTAAAGTGCCATCGGGTGCGTCTACTGGTAGCCATGAGGCTTTAGAATTACGTGATGGCGGGAAGCGATATGGCGGTAAAGGGGTTTTGCGAGCGGTAAAAAATGTTAACACTGTAATTGCTAAAGCATTGGTGGGGATGGAAATAACTAAGCCAATAGAAATTGATCAAAAAATGATTAATTTGGATGGCACAAAAAATAAAGCCGTGTTAGGCGCAAATGCGATTTTGGCAGTATCGTTGGCAGTGGCTCGAGCAGGAGCCCTGGCCATGAATTTACCATTGTATCAATATATTCGTCATATTTATAAAATTCCAGAAAAAGGTTATCGTTTGCCAGTACTTACTATAAATATCTTAAATGGGGGTCGTCATGCGGATAATGGTTTATCAGTTCAAGAGTTTATGATTATTCCGCGTCATAAATTATTACGCGAAAGAATTCGAATGGGTTCTCAGATTTTTCACTCTTTGGCAAATTTATTAAGTCAAAAGGGTTATGCTACTAGCGTGGGCGATGAAGGTGGTTTCGCGCCAGAATTATTAAACAACGAACGTGGGCTTCAATTAATTATTGAGGCAATAAAATTAACCGGTTGGGAACCGGGCAAGAATGTTTTTTTGGGTTTAGACGTGGCTTCTTCCGAATTTTATCATCATGGTAATTATTATTTTGTTAGCAAAAAACAAGGTTGGCGTCCAGAAAAAATGATTGCTACCTTGGCTCAGTGGGTAAAAAAATATCCAATTATTTCGATTGAAGACGGGCTAGCCGAAGATGATTGGGATAATTGGAAATTATTAACCAAAGAGCTTGGTAAAAAAGTTACGCTTGTGGGTGATGATTTGTTTGTTACTAATGTCGAAAGATTAGAACGGGGAGTTAACGAAAAAGTAGCTAATGCAATTTTAATTAAATTAAATCAGATTGGTACTCTTACCGAAACTATTGCTACTGTTTTGTTGGCGCGAAAATATAATTATGCAATTAGCGTTTCTCATCGCAGTGGCGAAACTGCCGATACTTTTATCGCCGACTTATCTGTAGCAGTAAATGCCGAGTTTATTAAAACTGGGTCTATGTCGCGTTCGGAGAGGGTAGAAAAATATAATCGATTAATGGAAATAGAAGAGGAAATTGGTGGTTAGTATTACGTAATATTATTATGGTAAATAAAAAGATAAAAACCAAACCAACAGTTTTAATGATTTTAGATGGTTTTGGGTTGGGGAATATAAAAAATAAAGGTAACGCCATCACACCGGTAACAGCGCCGAATATTTTTGGTTATTTAAAAAAATGTCCTCATTCTACTATAAAAACTTGGGGCCAATATGTTGGGCTTCCGTCTGGCCAACAAGGTAATTCTGAAGCTGGGCATATGAATATTGGTGCTGGCAGAATTGTAAAGCAAGATTTGTTGGTTATTTCAGAAGCGATTCATGATGGTACATTTTTTAAAAACGAAGCTTTTAAACAAGCCGTTTTTCATCTTAAAAAGTATAATACAGCCGCTCATGTGGTAGGACTTCTTACCGATGGTAATAGTGCGCATGCTTTGCCCGAACATATGTATGCAATGTTGGATTTATTGCGTAATGAAGGTATAAAGGAAGTTTGTTTGCATTTATTTACTGATGGCCGTGACTCTTCTCCTCATGGTGCAACTGGATTTTTGCACGAACTACGAAATCATATGATGGGTAGAGAAAAAATTGCTACAATTGCAGGTAGATTTTATGCGATGGATCGTAATAAAATTTGGGATAGAACCAAACAGGCTTATAATGCTATGGTTTTGGGCAAGGGTTGTGTAGCCAGTAGTGCCGAAGAAGCGTTGGCCCAATCTTATAATCGCGGTGAGACTGATGAATATATTTGTCCTACGGTAATTATCGAAAATAATAAGCCAGTAGCCACTATTCAAGATAATGATGTGATTTTTTTTACCAACGCCAGAAGTGATCGTGCTAGGCAGATAACCAAGGCGTTTGTGCAAAAAGATTTTAACAAAAAATCTAGAGCATTTAGACGAGAAAAATTTCCTAGAAATATTCGTTTTGTGGCTATGACAGATTTTGGCCCAGATTTGAATCATATCATGACCGCCTTTCCATCAGTAGATTTGCATGGCACTTTGCCTATGGCTTTGCGTGGTAAAAAGCAACTTTATTTAGCCGAATCAGAGAAGTACGCTCATGTTACATACTTTATTAATGGCGGCTATGCTGATCATGTGGCAGGAGAAATCAGAATGAAAATAGAGTCACCACATATAAAAAGTTATGATAAACAGCCCGCTATGGCGGCCGAAGCTATTACCGAAGAAGTTTTACGTTATTTAAAAATGAACGTTTTAGATTTTTATTGTATTAATTTTGCCAATGCCGATATGGTTGGTCATACTGGTAATTTTGAAGCTACAAAAAAGGCAATTAAAATTTTGGATAGTTGTGTGGCCAAGGTAGTGGATATGGTATTAAAAAAGGATGGGCAAATTTTGATTACTGCCGATCATGGTAATGCCGATGAAATGGTTGATTTAAAAACTAATGAAATTATAACAGAACATTCGCTTAATCCTGTGCCTTGTATTTTAATCAGCAAAGATCTTTGTCATATTAAATTAAAAAATGGGATACTGGCTGATATTGCCCCTACACTGTTAAAATTAATGGATGCCAGTAAGCCAAAAGAAATGACAGGTAAATCATTATTTTGAAATTAATTATTATGTCTAAATATCGTCCCGTTGTTCTTGTTATTTTAGATGGTTTTGGTATCGCACCAGATTCTGATGGTAATGCAGTTACTCGTGCTAAAATGCCTAACTATTTAAATTATTTAAAAAATTATCCAGCGATGCCGCTGTATGCTTCGGGCAATGAGGTGGGCCTGATGTTTGGTGAAATGGGAAATTCTGAAGTAGGGCATCTTAATATTGGTGCTGGTAGAGTTTATTATCAGTCTTGCCCGCGTATTGATCAGGCGATAACAACGGGAGAATTTTTTGAAAATAAGGCATTATTACAAGCAATCGAGCAAGTTAAAAAGAATAAATCAAAATTACATTTAATTGGTTTAGTAAGCGGCGGACACGTTCATTCTAGTGACAGCCATTTATTTAGTTTATTAGAATTATGTAAAAGAAATAAATTAAATAACGATGTTTTTGTTCACGCAATTTTAGACGGACGAGATTGTGTTTATGATTCGGGAAAGGATTTTATTAGTACTTTGTTGCAACAAATGAAAGAAAAAAAAGTTGGTAAACTCGCTTCTTTGGCTGGGCGTTTTTATGCGATGGATCGTGATAATCGTTGGGATAGATGCGAAAAGGCTTATCGGGCGATAGCCGAAGGTAAGGCAGAAAATACTACGGACGATCCGTTAAGAGCGATTGAAGAATCATACACTAAAAAAGTTTATGATGAAGAATTTACGCCAACAGTTATTACTCAAAATAACAAACCAGTAACTACAGTTAGTGAAGGAGATGCTGTAATATTTTTTAATTTTCGTCCTGATCGGGCACGAGAATTAACTAAGGCTTTTATTTTGCCAGGTTTTGATAAATTTGAAAGACATTCTATTAAAAATTTGTTATTTGTAACAATGACAGAATATGACAAAGATTTGCCTACTGTTGTGGTTTTTCCTCCGCTAGTAGTACATAATTGTTTGGCAGAAGTAATAAGTAAGGCTAAATTAACCCAGTTTCATATTGCCGAAACTACAAAATATGCCCATGTTACTTTTTTTCTGAACGGGACAATAGAAAAACCATTTTCTGGTGAAGATCGTAAAATTATTCCTTCACTTAAAGTTTCTAATTTTGTTGATGCCCCGGAGATGTCGGCATCCGCAATAGCTAAAGAAACCGCAAAAGCGATTGATGGTGGAAAGTATGATTTTGTTGTAGTTAATTTTGCCAACCCAGATATGGTGGGGCACACAGGCGACATCAAGGCTACAATTAAAGGTTGTGAAGTAACCGACAAAGCTTTGGGTGATGTAGTAGAGCACACATTAGCTCAAAATGGAGTAGTCGTTTTAACTGCCGATCATGGCAATGCCGAAGAAGTATCGAATTTGCAAACTGGAGATATTGATAAAGAGCATTCCACTAATCCAGTACCGCTACTTATAATTGGTAAAGATTTTGCTGGTCAAGCTGGCCCAGGCGGCGATGCTCCTGAAGGTGATTTGAGTTTACTTAATCCAGTAGGCATGTTGGCAGATGTGGCGCCAACTGTTCTTAAATTATTAGGAGTCGACCAACCACCGGAAATGACCGGAAGACCGTTAGTGTAATGTTAAATTATTAGAGATTATTAATAAAAAACTGCGATTATTAAATCGCAGTTTTTTTGATATATTCAACAATCGCTCTTTCTGTTTCTGCTAGTGTTTTATCAGTGATGGTGAAAGTTGCTTGTTTTTTATTACCTTCCCCGTGCCATGGTGCCAACAGACTGCGCATATCTTTGCCAGTTTCAGAATACAATGTACCTTTAACAGCCGGCAGGTTATTTATTTTTGTTTCATATATAAGCAAAATCATTTCTGCCTCGGGAGCAGAATTGATTAATTCAAAAATAATATCTTTTAATTCGTCTTCGTTAGCTCCAGCGCGGGCGATTTGGTTGCTGTCGATTGTTACCCAAGATAATTTTGCAGTTTGATCGTGGTTGAGATTAGTGAGTGCTTCTCCCCAAAGCTTTAAAGTACTAAGAGTGCGAGTACGGTATAAATTGTGGACAATTTCTTCTCGCTTAGCGCCTAAATTAATTAATTCGGAAGCGTAATTTAGGGTATCGGGATTAACATTTGGTGTTTTAAAACTTTGGGTAGCTACAATCATACCAGTTAAAATGGCAGTGGCGATCGGTGTATCAATTAAAGATTTGTTTAATTGTTTTAATGTTTTAAGAACAATTTCTGCGGTAGCAGTTGCGGTAATTTCTACTAAATTAATTTGGCCAAAATGTTCGTTGTTTGGCTGATGATCAATGTTGATAATTGGTGTGCGATAAAATAAGTCGGTGTTATTTAAAAATACCCCACCTAAAGATTCTAAGTCGGAGACACCAAAAGTGATAATTAAATCGTATTTATAAGTAGATTGGGCAGTGCGTAGCTCATCTTTTGTGATATGACCTTGGCGCGGAGTAAGGTAAATGGACAGCCAGCCATCTTTAACATCATAACTTAAAGTTTCAACAGGTGCCTTTGAAACATCAACTTTGATAATGAATTTTTGTAAATGAGTTAATACTGGTTGGATTTTTTCTGCTCCAGACAGGAAAGAGAAATTTTTAGATAATACAAAATCATCGGCTACAATATCCGCTTGTTTGTGTTGTTTTTCTAAGAATGTTTTACAGGCTAACGCGCTGGCCAAGGCGTCGCCTCGGTCGCTACGATTAAAGACTAGTAAAACATGTTTGCTTTCAGTAAACAAATGTTGTAGTTGTTGAATTTCGTCTAAAGCCATAGTGGCAAATTTTCGCTAAAAATACAGGTAACAGGGAAGTATACCTATTATTTTGGTTTCTGTCAACCCCCGAACTGGGGGTAAGTTTTATTGCACTTTTTTGCTAAATCTAGTAAAATATTAAGTAATGATATTAAATATTAAAAAGCTAGTTTAAATACCGTTAAATTTTAATTTCAACCTATTTTTTGTTTTATGAAGGAATTGCCTAAGGCCTACGAGCCAGAACAATATGAAGATAAAATTTACACACGTTGGGAAGAAAGTGGCTTTTTTAATCCGGATAAATGTGATAAAGAAGGAAAATGTACAACTGGCAAAAGTTTTTCTATTGTTCTTCCGCCACCAAATGTGACAGGCACACTTCATATCGGGCATGCCTCAATGCTGGCTATTCAAGACTTGATGATAAGATATCATAGAATGAAAGGTGATAGGACTCTTTGGGTGCCTGGGACTGATCACGCGGCCATTGCCACACAAACAAAAGTAGAAAAATTATTAATGGAGCGTGGTATTAAGGAGCCAAAAAAGGAATTAGGTAGAGAAAAGTTTTTGGAAGAGGTAAATAAATTCGCCAAAGAATCTCACGATACAATTGTCAATCAATCCAAAAAAATGGGATCTAGTTTGGATTGGAGTCGCGAAGCTTTTACTTTGGATGAACCGAGAAATTTGGCAGTGAAAACTGTTTTTAAAAAAATGTATGATGATGGTTTGATTTATCGTGGCTATAGGATTGTAAATTGGTGTCCAAGATGTCATTCTACTTTGGCGGATGACGAAGTAGAACATAAAACTTCACAAGGAAAAATGTATTGGATAAAATATGGTCCTTTTATTTTGGCTACAACTCGTCCAGAAACAAAATTGGGCGACACTGCGGTAGCTGTCAATCCTAATGACAACAGATATAAAGACATGGTCGGTAAAAAATATATGATACCAGGAGTTTTGGGTGAATTTGAAATTATTGTAGTAGCTGATGATGCTGTGGATATAGAATTTGGTTCTGGAGCAGTGAAGGTGACCCCATATCATAGTTTTACAGATTATGAAATTGCGCAGCGCCATGGTATTGTTGGTAAACAAATTATTGATGAAGACGGTAAAATGATGGCTAACTGTGGTAAATATGCCGGTATGACAACTTTAGAGGCACGTACTGCTATTGTAAAAGATATGGAAAAGATGGGATTGATTGACCATGTGGAAGATTATGAAAATAACTTATCTATTTGTTATCGTTGTGGGCATGCGATCGAACCAATACCTTCTAAGCAGTGGTTTATTGACGTAAACAAGAGATTTAAATTAGAAAAATCAAAATTAAAAAATATCAAAGACGGGCAAGAAGTGAGTTTGAAAGAATTGATGCAGACAGTTGTAAAATCAGAACAGATCGAAATTGTTCCAGAGAGGTTTGATAAAATATATTTTCATTGGATAGATAATTTGCGTGATTGGTGTATTAGTCGTCAGATTTGGTATGGGCACCAGATTCCTGTTTGGTACAAGGGCGATGAAATTTTTGTTGGTATAGAGGCCCCAGATGAAGATGGTTGGTTGCAAGATCCAGATACACTTGATACCTGGTTTTCTTCAGGGCTTTGGACGTTCTCAACTTTGGGCTGGCCTAACGAGACAGAGGATTTGAAAAATTTTCATCCGACAACTGTTATGGAAACTGGCTATGATATTTTGTTTTTCTGGGTGGCACGTATGATTCTTATGACCACCTATACTTTAGGTGACATTCCATTTGAAAAAGTTTATTTGCACGGGCTTGTGCGTGACGAACAAGGGAGAAAGATGAGTAAGAGTTTAGGGAACGTAATTGATCCGTTGGACGTTTGTAAAGAATATGGAACAGATGCTGTGAGACTGTCTCTTCTTATAGGTAATACCCCAGGGAATGATTGTAAATTATCCGAAGAGAAAATAGCTGGGTTTAGAAATTTTTCTAACAAGCTTTGGAATATTAGTCGGTTTATATTGACACAGATAGAAGATAATAAATATCAAATAATAGATAAGCCAACTCCGAAAACATTGGCTGATAAGTGGATTTTGGTTAATTTAGGCATTGTGATCTATGAAGTTAGTAAAAATATTGAAAAATTTCAGTTTTCTCAAGCCGGAGAATTATTGCGCGATTTTACCTGGAATGAATTGGCTGACTGGTATTTGGAAATTGCTAAAATCGAAGGTGATAAATCAGAAATTTTAAATTATATTTTAAGCGTGATTTTGAAATTATGGCATCCTTTTATGCCTTTTGTAACAGAACAAATTTGGACAGAAATTTATGGAGAAGAAAGAATGCTAATTGTTGAGAAATGGCCAACCATTCAAAAGACCTCATTGCAAGAAGAAGCGGTTGATTTTGGTTGCACTAGTATTGATTTTCAATTAATTCAGGATATTATCGCCGGCATTCGTTCGCTTCGTGCGGAAAATAAAATTGAACCAGTTAAGAAATTAAATGTAGTTATTTCCGCTGGAGGCAAGAAAGATTTGTTAGAGGAAAATTCAGAAATTATTAAAACCTTAGCAAGATTAGAAAATTTACAAATTGAGGAATCAGCCACTAAACCTGCTGGTAGTATTGGTTTTGTAAAAAGTGGAGTAGAAATTTTTGTAGATTTATCTGGAGCAATAGATGTAGAAAAGGAAAAAATTAGATTAGAAAAAGAGAAACAAGAGCTAGGTATATACATAAAAGGTTTGGGAGGCAAATTAGATAATAAAGAGTTTGTAAATAACGCGCCACCAGCTGTAGTAGAAAAAGAGCAACAAAAATTAAACGAAGCCAAGGATAAACTAATCAAATTAAATAGCCAATTAGAGGGGTTAAATTAATTTTTATGCACGAAGAAAATTTTCCAATGATTAAGATGAGCGATAGTAAAGATATAATGCGAAAGGCAGGGGCTAGTGTCGGTTTGATAAAAGATGCAGCGATAAAAGAATCTGCTTTGGTAAATCGTAGAAATGAAGTACAAAAAAATCCAGAATTACCGTTTGCTTTGTTAGATTTGTTTGATGACCATTTTAAAAAGATAGATGAAATTTTTTGTAATTTAGGTAAGATTGATAATAAACGTGAGGCGTTATTAGCTGTTAAAGATTTATCGGCAGAAATAGTAGAGACTCCTGATTTAGAAAAATATTTACCTAAAGATGTGTTGCCTTATTTTGAACATGACGCGTCAGTTTTTAAGAGGTCGGTAATTGTAATGTTTAAAAACGGTTTGTTGGAAGAAATTGACAGCTTGTTAGATCAACAAGATTTTGATGATGAAGACGTAAGAGGTTTGCAAGATATTTGGGCGGGAATTATAAAAATGTGGGACGCGTATCGTTTGATTATGGAGGATTTATTTTTACGTTTAAAAGGCCCCGATGATGTATTTGACCCAACTATTGATCGAGAAAAACCAGTTGGTCGGTTATTTAATACATTGCATTGGCTTATGAATGGTCATAATAATAAAAAAACTGGGGGTATATTAACAGGTGAGCGTCATAATGGTTATGCTTTAAGCGGTCCAGATTATACAGAAAAAAGCGAGTTTAAAATCGACCCAGAACTTAGATCCAAAGCCGATGAATTAAAGATTGCTGTGCCGCATGGTATGGTTTTAAGTTCGTCAAGCAATTTTCTTTCTAATGCTGTCCGAAAAGGGATAAGATCGGAGAGTGGTTGTGTTGTGAGTCTGGAGATTACGCATGATAATAAGAATTTAGTCGTAAGTTTTTCAGACAATGGTAAGGGGATACCTGATGAAGAAAAGACAAAAATATTTTTACCAACTTTTACAACCAAAAAAAATGAGCCAGGCGGTAAGGGGTTGGCTTTTGCGGATACACGTTTTGAAAAAGCCGGTGGTAAGATTGAAGTGATTTCACCAGACGAAGAGAGGGGTTGGAGCACTACGTTTAAAATTACCATCCCTTTTGTTAATAATTAGATAAAGTTTATATGTCAATCAATACGGATCAAATAAAAATTCAGGAATTATTAACACGTGGGGTAGATGAAGTAATTGATCGTGTTAATTTAGAAAAGAAATTAAAAAGTGGCAAACAATTGCGTATTAAATTAGGAATTGATCCTACTAGCCCAAACATTCATATTGGTCGCTCTATTCCACTTTTAAAATTACGCGATTTTCAAGAACTAGGGCATCAAGTTGTTTTTATAATTGGTGATTTTACTGGTGTAATCGGCGATACCTCAGACAAAGATTCGGAACGTCCGATGTTAGAAAAGAAAATGGTACAGGAGAATATGAAAAATTACGTAAAGCAGGCTGGTAAAATTTTGGATATGAAAAAATGCGAAGTGCATTTTAATAGCGAGTGGCTAAAGAAACTTGGTTATAACGAAATTTGTGATCAGGCTGATCAGTTTTCTTTGGCAGAGTTTAGTGCACGGGAAAATATTCGTCGTCGGTTAGATGCTGGTACGCGAGTGTCTTTACGTGAACTTATGTATCCTTTAATGCAAGGTTATGATTCTGTGGCTATCAAAGCCGATGTAGAATTAGGTGGTACAGACCAGCGGTTTAATTTATTGGCTGGCAGAACTCTGCAATCACATTATGGCCAAGAGCCACAAGATATTGTAATGGGACCACTACTCGAGGGTACAGACGGGCGCAAGATGAGCTCTTCCTGGGGTAATACAATAAATTTGATGGCCGAACCTAATGATATGTTTGGCAAGGTTATGTCTATTGGCGATGAGTTAATTGTTAAATATTTTAATCTGGCCACGCGGGTGCCGATGGACGAAGTTAAGAAATATGAATCAGAATTAAAATCTGGTGCTAATCCGCGTGATTTAAAAGTACGTTTGGCTTTTGAAATTGTTAAAATGTATTATTCAGAAAAAGAAGCCCAAGAAGCAGAAGGCTATTTTATTGCTACTTTTAGCAATAAGCAGACACCAGATGAGGTGCCAGAAATTAAACCAAGCGTTTATGATATAATTACAGTTTTGGTAGAGGCGAAAATTTGTGCTAGCAAGGGTGATGCGCGTAGACAAATTGAGCAAGGTGGGGTAAAAGTAAACGAAACTAAAGTTGATGATTTTAATTTTGTAATTAAATCTGGAGATGTAGTGCAAAAAGGAAGCAGGTTTTTTGTAAAAGTTAAGTGATAGGTAGTTTATAATTTGTAGTTAATAGTTTTATGGATATTTTAAAAAAACAAATTATTGAATTGTTAATATCTGTCGGAGTATCTGGTAATATTGATTTAACAAGCCCCCCAAAAGCAGAAATGGGGGATTTGGCGTTTGGTTGTTTTGGGATTGCTAAAGAATGGAGCGTGAGTCCAAACGAAGCCGCCGAAAAAATTGTATCTGAATTTTTAAATTTAAAATCTGAGGTTATTAAAGATGTTAAAGTGTTTGGTCCATATGTAAATTTTTATTTAAATACCAGTGTTGTAGCCAAGATAGTTTTGACAGAGGTAGCTAAAAAGAATTTTGGCGCTAATAACCTCGGTCATGAAAAAAAAGTTTTGATTGAGTATCCATCGCAGAATACTCATAAAGAATTCCATATTGGCCATTTGCGTATTGTTGCTATTGGTAATACCTTAGTTAACCTTTATAACAAAAGTGGTTTTAAGATGATCCCGATAAATTATGTAAACGATTTCGGTTCTCATGTAGTCAAATGTTTGTGGGGGGTGCTAAAAAGGAATAAAGAACAAGGAATAATGAGTAAGTTGCCAGAAAATAAACAGAGGTGGTTGGGTGAAGTTTATGCCGAAGCCAGTAATTATATCAAAGAATATGAATTAGAAGTCAGGTCAGAATTAGATGATTTGCAGAAAAAATTAGAAGCAAAGGACAAATCAATAATAAAATTGTTTAAACAGACAAGGGGTTGGAGTATTGATGGTTTTGCTAGGTTGAGCCAAGAATTGGGAATAAAACATGACAAAATATTTTATGAAAGTGATGTAAAAGAAAAAGGGCAAAAAATTGTCGATCAGTTATTACAAGCGGGTATCGCCGAAGTGGGCGAACGAGGTGCGATAATTATTAATTTAGAAAAATTTGGGTTGGATATTGCATTGCTTCGTAAATCTACTGGCGCTGGGGTATATTTAACTAGCGATTTGGCTTTGGCGGTTGAGAAATTTAAGAAATATAAAGTAGAAGAGAGTATAAATATTACTGGTTCAGAACAGGAATTTTATTTTAAACAGCTGTTTAAAATTTTGGAGTTGAATGGTTTTAAAAATAAAATGACACATATCGGTTGTGGTTTAGTTAATTTACCGAGTGGTAAAATGTCTTCTCGGACCGGGTCGGTAATTTTGTATGAAGATTTGCGTGATGAAATTTATGCAAAAATGTACGAAGAAACCAAGAGCCGTCATGTAGATTGGAAGGAAAATAAAATTAAGAAGATCGTGGGTGTTTTAACTATGGCAGTTTTGAAATTTACCATGCAGAAACATGAAGCAGCCAAATTAATAACTTTTGACATGAAAGAGGCTACCAGTTTTGAAGGTTTTTCTGCGCCGTATATTTTATATGTTGTTGCGCGTATTAATAGTTTGCTTCGAAAATCTAAAATTAATTTACAACCACGCTTTCTTGTTAGCGAACCTAAAATTAATTATAGTTTATTAACAAATGGGGCAGAAAAGAAATTGTTAATGTTGATGGGTGACTATAACGAAATAGTTATTAAGGCTCTAAAAAATTATAATCCTTCTGTAATCACAAAATATTGTTTTGATTTAGCGCAGGCATTTAATGATTATTATAACAAAGTTTCTATTCTTAATTTAGACGATAAGGAGGTAATTAAAGCTCGTCTAGTATTATGTAGAGCAGTTAAATTAGTATTAACTGATGCTTTGGGTCTATTAACCATCGCCACCGTTCAAGAAATGTAGTAATATATGGTAACTATGAATAAAAAAATAAGTGTAGTTGGTATTTTTTTTGTAACCGTAGTTATGATATCGGCGGGTTTAGTATTTTATCATTGTTTTGTTTTAGAAGATTATTATGTACGTAACACAGTCGAGTGTGATCCTTTAACAGAAAGTTGTTTTGTAAATGCGTGCAATCCAGTTGATGATGCTGTTTGCCCCAAAGATGAGCAAGAGAGAATCAATTACTATAAGTTTATAGAAAAAAAAGCAAAGGAGATTTCTTCTTGTCAGACCGATGGGTCGAGTTGTTTAGATCTTGCTTGTAATCCAGGAGACAGTTGTCGTGTTATTTTGTGTGATTATACTAATATTACAACAGGTGATGAGTGTGCGTACCCAGAAGTATACACCAAAAATTTAAAATAGAGTTTAATCTTTTATCATGGGTTTAATTAGTTCTGTATCAGATTTTTTTAGAGTACATTGGTTGTTACTGTCTTTTTGTGCGCCAATGCTTTGGGCGATTGTTAATATTATTGATGTATACTTTGTTAAAGAAGTATATGATGACGAAATGGATGGAACTATAATGTCGGGTTTGTTTCAAATTATTCCATGGTTCGCTTTAATATTTTTTTTACCGTGGGGTAATTTTAAGGTGTTGTGGACAAATTTCTATGGTTACAGCATAATCCCTAACTTTTTAATGGTCTACGGGCAATTTCTTTTTTTATTGGTGCTGAGCAATTACCGATGATTAAATATATTGGTATGGGCGTGGTTTTGTTGGGTGCTATATTATTATCTTTAAGTAATAAAATTAGAAATAAATTTTCTGTGCGCTATATGTCGATTATGTTAGCGGCGGTATTTTTACTTTCTTTAAGTATGATATTTGAGGGCGAAGCTTATACTAGAATTTTAGATTATAATTTTGGTGATCAGGGATTTTTGTTTATTTTTGCATTATTTTCTTTAGGAGCATTTTTGGCTGGTGTTTTTTTTACCATTTTAGTTAAGCGTAATCCAATAATTTTAATAAAAAAATATTGGAAGGTATTCTTTGTAGCCGAAGGCATTTCTTTCGTTGGCACACTAGCATCACAAAGGTCAATTGACGTTGCCCCATCAGTATCATATGTGGCTACAGTAGAAACTTTTGTGCCCGTTTTTATTATATTTTTTAGTTTAATTATTTTGGTGTATCTTTCCAAAATTGCAAAAGTTGGGAATGGTGTTATTGAAGCTATTTATCGGGAGCAGCTTGATGGTGTTTGGATAAAAATTATCGCCACTGTAGTGATGGGGGTTGGCGTTTATCTTATCAGTTAATATGAAAATTTTATTTATTTCTGGCGAACTTATCGCGGCAGATTTAGCCTATCGTTTACAAGCGGAGGGTTGCGAAGTAAAAATGTATATAGAAGACGAGCAGAGAAAGGATTGTTTTGAAAATATAGTAGAGAAGACTACAAATTGGCAAAAAGAGTTAACCTGGGTTGGCAAGGATGGTTTGATCGTATTTGATGATATTGGTTTTGGTAAAGAACAAGATAACTTAAGAAAAAAAGGTTATCTAGTTGTAGGCGGAAGCGCGGGCGGTGATGATTTGGAAAAAGATCGAGTTTTTGGACAAAAAGTATGTTCCGAATGTGGTTTAAGTGGCGTGATTAAAACTTTTAATTTTAATACAATTAGTTCGGCGATAGAGTATGTTAGACAGCACCCTAATTTTTGGGTAATAAAACAAAATAGTCACTTTAGTGTTTTTAATTATATTGGTGAAAAGGCTGATGGTAGTGATGTGATTAAGGTTTTAGAAAATTATCAAGCGCAAGGTTTGGATAAGTTTTTAGCCATTAGTTTGCAAGAAAAAGTTGCAGGTATAGAAATAAGTGTAGCTAGATATTTTAATGGTTTAGACTGGTTAGGTCCGATAGAATATAGTATTGAGCATAAAAGGCTTTTAAATAATGATTTGGGCCCATTTACTCCTGAGATGGGCACGGTAATGTGGTATAATGAAGATGAAGGAAAAAAACTCTATCAAGAGACTTTGGCAAAAATTAAGCCTTTTTTACAGAGGGTGAATTTTAAAGGAGATGTTGCAGTGAATTGTTTGGTAGATAAAGATAATTTTTTTATTTTGGAGTTAACCACCAGATTTGGTAGCCCAGAAGTACATTTGCAGATGGAAATTCATAATACTCCTTGGAAAGATTTTTTGTTGGCTGTAGCTAAAGGAGAAAAAATTGATTTGGATTATAAAAAAGGTTATGGTTTAGTGGTTAGTTTAGTAACTCCCCCTTTTCCTTATTTTGCTGAGAGCGACCCTATAAATAATAAATCTTGTAAAGGTGCTAAGATTATATTTAAAGAAAAATTGACTGAAGAAGAATGGAGCAGAGTTCATTTTGAAGAAGTATCAAAAAATAAAAAAGTCGGTTCATTTTTTGTCGCTGGTGGTTATGGCAGTATTATGCATGTTACTGGTTTTGGTAAATCTGTAGTAGAGGCTAGAACGCAGGTTTATGATTTGATAGACAAAATAGAAATTCCTCAAATGATGTATCGTACTGATATTGGTGAAAATTTTTTAAATAATGACGAGCGTCTTTTGCAAGATTGGGGATGGGTATAATAATATTTATGTATTGAATTTATGTTTTTTAACTGTTTAGATTCGTTTCCTACATTTTTAGGTCTTTTTGATCCTAGTATCGCACCAATTTTGCTTTATTATTCTTATATTCCGATTATTTTGGTATCTTTATTTTTTGGTTTTTATGTATATTTTAAAAGCAAGCAATCACTTTTAGCGAAATATTTATTTGCTATTGCAATAAGTTTTTCGTTATTTATTTTGAATGAAATAATACAGTGGATTGCGGTGCCGATTGCCCTAGTTAATTTTGGTTGGGCAATGGCTCCATTGTTTCAAGCGTTAGTATGGATTTTTACTATTTATTTTTTCTATTATTTTTTAGAAAAAAAGTCAATGCCATGGCGTGGGCAGATACTATTATTGATTGCATTTTTGCCGATTATAATATTTTTACCATCGCGGTTTAATATCGTATATTTTGATATTCAAAATTGTGAAGCTGGCCAAATAGGGCCGCTATGGTATTATTTGTATGCTTTGCAAATAATATCCACAATTTGGTTACTTGTTTGGGGTATAGTTAAATATCGGCACACTGCTGTTCGCAAAGTAAAAGATCAAATTATTTTGTTGGCAGTTGGAGTATCGTTTTTTTTGTTTACGTTTTCCCTGTCTAATATTTTAGGTGAGATTTTTCAGACTTACGAAATAAATTTGGTGGGGCCAATTGGGATGGTATTGTTTATTGGTTTATTGGCCTACCTGATTATTGAATATAAAATTTTTAACATAAAACTTTTTGCTGCCCAAGCTTTATTGGTAGGAATGGTGGTGTTGGTTGGTTCGCAGTTCTTTTTTATTAAAACTGTTGCTAATCAGATTTTAACAGCTATTACTTTGGTATTAGTGACTGTTTTCGGCTGGCGGTTAGCACGATCGGTAAAAAAGGAAATTGCCAGTAAGGAGCGTTTTGAAAGATTAACGGTTGAATTAAAGACTGCTAATCTGCAATTAAAAGAAGTTGATCAACAAAAAACTGAATTTTTATCTATTGCTTCGCATCAGTTACGCACACCACTTTCTATCCTTAAAGGTTATATTGAATTGATTCAAGACGGTGCTTATGGTAAGACAACCAAAGCCATGTATGAGACTTTAGGGCAAATGGATGAAAGTAATGAACGCTTAATTAAATTAGTTGATGAATTTTTAGATATTACTCGTATTGAACAAGGGCGCACAAAATTTGTTTTTGCGTCACATAATTTGAATGATTTGTTAACAAGTGTAGTAAAGGAATTAACTGATCGGGCTGGTGATAAAAGTATTTCAATATCACTTAAAATTTTAGAAGGTAAAAATTCTGAATTAATAATGGATGACGAGAAGATTAGGCACGTGGTGTTTAATTTTATCGATAATGCAATTAAATATAGTGAAACTGGTGTAATTAAGGTGGCGGCGAGACTAGATGGTAACGGGGTGGAGGTTACAGTAAAAGATAGTGGCTTAGGTTTTGACAAAGAAGACGAAGCTAATTTCTTTCAAAAATTTTATCGCGGTAAAAATGTTAAAGGTACCAATGTTACTGGTACCGGTTTAGGATTGTATGTATGCCGTAAATTTATAGAAACTCACGGTGGCAAGGTTTGGGCACATAGTTTTGGTCTTGGCAAAGGCAGTGAATTCGGTTTTTGGATACCTGTTCAACAACTTGTTGATGATAAGGGGAAAGCCTAGCCCTTTTCAGATTATTAAAAATGTTGTAAAATAGTGGTGTAGTTATTATTAATTTTTTAATTTATGATTTTTCAAAAACCAACAGCCAAAATCGCTTTAGAAAATAACGAAGAGTTGGCAGATAATTATGCTCCAGTAAACGATGAAGTAGAAACCGTAGTAGGGCCATCAGTAAATGTAGAAGGTGATTTTGCGTCGGAAGGCAATATTATTGTTAAAGGATCGGTAGCTGGTAGTGTCCATACTAGTAAATTTTTATCAGTAGAAGTTGGTGCTAAAATTTTGGCTAATGTACGTGCGGGGAGCGCCAAGGTGGCTGGTGAAGTAAAAGGTAACATGAAAATAAAAGAAGTTTTAGAGTTAGATAGTACAGCACGAGTTATGGGTGATATTGAAGCCAAAACATTAATTATTGAAGCTGGGGCATTATTATTTGGTAAAGTAAGTATGCCTGGTTTAGAAGCGGGAGAAAAAGTAACTAGGTCCAGAGGATTTGGAAAAAAAACAGAGGAGGTTGAACCATCTGTCTGATTTAATTTTAGGCATTAATTACTAGTTATTCGGGTATGTATGTTTATTTATATGACAATTTTCTCCGTCAGAAAAAGTTTGAATCAATAGTTAAAGCCCTAGAAGTAAGGTTGACCGATTATGGCATTGCTGGAAAGATTTTACGGTTAGCAAATTATACCGATGCAAAACAAGTAATAGACGAAGAGTTAAAACGTGGCGCAAAAACCATTGTTATTGTAGGAAATGACCATACTTTTGGTCATGTTTTATCTCGAGCTGCCACTTGTGACTGCACATTTGGTTTTTTGCCAGTTGGGCCAGAGAATACAATTGCCGGGGTATTAGGAATACCAGTAGGGGTGGATGCTTGTGATATTTTATCACGTCGACTTAAAGAGAGGCTAGATATAGGTTGGATGAATAATCGTTATTTTGTTTCGCAATTGCATGTTTTGCCAGCTAAAGTAAAAGTAATTTATGATGAAAGATTTGCAGTTAGTGCCAATGACAAAATGGAAGTGGTAGTTTGTAATTTACAACCATTTTTTTGGAAGAAAAATCAGAAAGATAGAGAAGATAATGTAGTTCATCCTCAAGATGGTAAACTTGAAGCATTTTTACGGCCATTGACAAAAAAGGGGTGGTGGGGGTATAAATATGAGGAGCCAAGCATCTTTCCTTTTGAGGAAATGGAAATTGTTGGTGCTGAACCTTTTACAGTCGAGGCAGACGGGAAAGTTTCAAAGGAGTTAAAAGTAAAAATTAAATTGGCGCACGGTAAAATTGATATGGTGATAGGCAGGAATAGAAAGTTTTAAATTCTTAGGCCCAGGTGGCGAAATGGTAGACGCACTACCTTGAGGTGGTAGCGCCGCAAGGCATGGAGGTTCAAATCCTCTCCTGGGCACTGTAATTAAAAAGATTTTATGGGTTATATTGTCGGAGCAGCTTTTCTATTATTAGGTGTGGTGCTAGTTATTAAAACAGAATGGTTTTTAGAGAATTTTGGTACGATTGCTTGGGCAGAAGAAAACTTAGGAACTTCTGGCGGTAGTCGGTTGTTGTATAAGTTAATTGGTTTAGTATTGATTTTTGTTGGTTTTTTGTTGGTGACTAATTTAATGCAGGGGTTTTTAATGGCCACCATTGGCAAATTGTTTATTCGTTCGTAAAAATTATATGGAGCATGCTGGCGTTGCTTTAGTTGACCCTTATAAAATTTTTGAAAAAATTGGTTTATCTACTGGTATGCGAGTGGCAGATTTGGGTTGTGGTCGTACCGGACATTTTGTGTTTCCAGCAGCGCGGATAATAAATGATGGTGGAGTGGTTTATGCAGTAGATATTTTAAAAGAAGTTTTAGAAAATATTAAAAGTCGTAGTCGAACTGAAGGTTATGATAATGTGCAAATTATTTGGTCGAATATTGAATTAGTTGGAAAAACTCCAGTTCCGCCGCAAAGTTTAGATGTTTGTTTTTTTGTAAATGTGATGTTTCAAGTAAAAGAGAAGTTGGCTGCCTTGCAGGAGGCAACACGATTGCTTAAAACTGGTGGTAAAGTGGTAGTGGTAGATTGGCAGAAAAAAGTTGGTACCCTAGGTCCAGACGTAGAAGCGTTAATAGATCATACAAAATTAACTAGTTTAGGAGAAAGTTGTGGCTTACAATTAGCCGAAGATTTTTCGGCAGGTGATTATCATTTTTGTTTAATTTTTAATAAATTATAGATTATCTTATGAGTTTTGCTAATATTTTGACGTGGTCTTACTGGTTTTATCAACCATATATTGCTCGAGGTGGGGTGATGTGGATTTGGGTAGGAGGTTTTTTAGCCTTAGTATTGGCTGGTTTATTAATTAAAATTTTTCGTAATTATCAACAAGAAACTATTATTAAAGAAGCTTATCGTCGTGGTAGCAACTTATTGTTGTCTATGGGTTTAGCTGGTTTGTTGTGGATGTTTTTTAGGCAAGAAAGGGTATCTTTTTTAGCTTGGCGTTTTTGGCTATTACTATGGCTAGTAATTTTTATTTGGTGGGGAGTAAAAGTAATAATTTATTTTATAAAACGTTTGCCAAAAATTAAAGAAGAAAAGATTAAAATACAAGAAGTTAAAAAATATTTGCCAGGTAAGAAAAGATAGAGCGGGTAAATTATGACAAGGAGGAATAAAAATTTGGGGGATTGGGGTGAAATTAAGGCTTGCGGTTTTTTAGAGCGCCACGGATTTGTGGTGTTAGATAGAAATTATTATACTCCTACAGGAGAAATAGATATCGTTGCTCGTTTGGGTGACGATTTTTATTTTATCGAGGTTAAAACCAGACGAGCCGGTTATTTGGCTAGCGATCTATCGATTACCGAATTGAAAAAAATGAAGTTTGTGCGAGTAGTGAAGAGGTATTGTTATAAAAGAAATATCCCTGATGATGTGGGGATAATTTTTGCAGGGCTGATTGTGGCGGTTGATCGGATTAAGAAGAGTGTGAAGTTTAGGATGTTTGTTATGAGGGATATAAAATTTTAAAGATTGTTTTTTATTTACACACTTCTTCACACACCACACGTTCTTGCCCCTTTCTTTTATAAGAAAGGGACGCAAAGAAATCGCGAGTTGTGAATAAATTTGAAATAATTTTGTAACGCGTCGTTACTTTTGGCTCGAACTCGCCTCGCCAAGGCGGATCTCAAACAGCGAGCCAAACCCGCCTAAAGAGGCGGGACGTTCCTCCTTGTTTACAAATTTATTTCAAATTTATTCAATACTCGCCTGGACAACGTTGGCCAGGCGAGTATTGAGAAGATAAAGTGATAATTCAGAGATGGAGCATGAGTGATCCCGCAGGGGTTTGGCTCGTTGTTTGAGCGTAGCGAGTTCGAGCCAAAAACGAATACGTAATCCTTAATTATCACTTTATTTTCTCACTGTCTCGCGATTTCTTTCCGCCCATTTCTTATAAAAGAAAGGGGCAAATACGGTTGGTGTGTGAAGAAGTGTTTAAATTGCAATTATAATATTATATTGACAATTGAACTATATTTTGTTATTATATTGGCAATAATACTTTATTTAATTAATCATAAAAACATATGCAAAACTTCAAAAAAGAGCGCACTTATGTAATGGTTAAACCTGATGGTGTAAAAAAAGGTTTAACTGGAGAAATTATTCGTCGGTTTGAACAACGTGATTTAAAAATTGTGGCTTTAGAAATGTTTCAACCAACTACCGAACAGATCGATAATCATTATCCAAAGGAAGAAGCTTGGATTCGTCGCTTGGGTCAAAAGACTTTGGGTACTTACGAAAAATATGGTATTGATGCCAAAGTAGAATTAGGAACAGATGATGATTTGGAATTAGGTAAAATGGTACGTGAATGGTTGGTAAGTTATATGGTATCTGCACCGCTCGTACGTATGGTAGTAGAAGGTGTGCATGCAGTAGATATGGTTCGTAAAATTTGTGGTGTTACTTTGCCTTATTTAGCAGATATGGGTACAATCCGTGGTGATTACTCGGCTGATTCTCCAGCTATTGCTAACTCCGAACATCGCGCGGTAATGAATTTGGTTCATGCTTCCGAAACTCCAGAAGAAGCACAGCATGAAATTGAATATTGGTTTGGCGATCGCAAAGTAATTTTTGACTACGAACGATTTGGTGTTTAATTTGGTGTGTAATATAAAATAAATCAAAAAACCCTGCACCGTTCTGGTGCAGGGTTTTTTATTATTTTGTTTTCTTTTTTAAAGTTCGACGACAAGTGGAACAAGCTTTAATCTTTTCTTCAGCTACGGTTAATAGTTGAAGATTAGGATGTTGTCGGCGTGGAACATGACGTTTGGAGTGACTGACGTGGTTGGCTCGGGCAGAAGTTTTGCCACAAATAGCACACATTTTGCTCATATTATTGATTATTTAGGCTAATTATAGTATCATTAGAGAATGAAGTGCTATTAGTATATCTTTTTTCTAATAAATTGTCAATATGGACTCTACCCTTGTAAAGGCTAAATAGAAATGTCATACCGGCCGGCAAAATAGAAATGTCATACCTGTGCTTAATCGGCCTTATCTAACAGTCGCTAAAATGGACTGTTT
>LBTN01000013.1 GCA_000992085.1 Candidatus Magasanikbacteria bacterium GW2011_GWA2_37_8
TGGTTAAAGATTTAACCGAGCGTCATTTAGAAACCACTTCCGATTATGTACGTAAAGAGATCGAACAATATATGCGTGAAAAAGTTTGTTCGGCTTGTAATGGTAAGCGTTTAAAACCAGAATCATTATCAGTTAAAATTGGTCATCATAATATTGCCGATGTTGCCAACTTGAGTGGTGAAGAAAGTTTGGCTTTGCTTAAACAAATAAAACAAGATAAAGCAAAAAACAAAATTGTAGAATCCATTACCAGAGAGTTAATGCCACGTTTAGCCAATTTGGCTGAAGTGGGTTTGGGCTATTTAAGTTTGGATCGCGCCATGAATACTTTATCTGGTGGTGAGGTAACCCGTGTGCGTTTGGCTACTCAATTATCTTCTGGTTTAACGGGTGTAGTTTATATTTTAGACGAACCATCAGTCGGTTTGCACCCTCGCGATAATCAAAAATTAATTAACACTTTAAAATATTTGCGTGATTTAGGAAACAGTGTAATTGTGGTTGAGCACGATGCGGCTATGATGGAGGCAGCAGACTATTTGGTAGATGTTGGCCCAGGTGCTGGGGTGTATGGGGGCGAAATTGTAGCGGCTGGTACCTTTACAGAAATAAAAAAGAATAAAAATTCCTTAACTGGTAGTTATTTGTCTGGTCAATCACAGGTGTTCGTTTCTGGCAAAAAAAATGAGTTAGAAACAAAAAAAATCGGTAAATCAATATCAATTGTTGGTGCCAGTGCTTTTAACTTAAAAAATGTTAATGTAGAAATTCCGCTTAGTAAATTAGTTTGTGTAAGCGGTGTTTCGGGTTCTGGTAAATCTACTTTAATTATAAATATTTTAGCGCGACATTTATTGCAACATTTTTATCGCGCCAAAGATGAACCAGGTGCACATAAAACCATTAAGGGAGTTGAAAATATTGATAAAGTTATTTCGATCGACCAACAACCAATTGGTCGTACCCCGCGTTCTAACCCGGCTACCTATACTGGTATCTTTACATTGATTCGTGATCTTTTTTCGGCATTACCCGAAGCCAAATTACGTGGTTATGATGCTGGCAAATTTAGTTTTAATGTTAAAGGCGGTGGTCGTTGTGAAGCTTGTGCAGGCGAGGGTTATATTCGTATCCCCATGCAATTTTTAGCCGATGTTTTTGTGGTATGTAACGAATGCAATGGTTCGCGGTATAATCAAGAAGCATTAGAGGTGCATTATCGCAACAAAAATATTGCTGATGTTTTACACATGACAGTCGAAGAAGCTTTTAAGTTTTTTGTAGATATTCCAGCACTAAGTGATAAATTAAATTTACTCCGCGAAGTTGGTTTGGGCTATTTAGAACTTGGCCAGCCAGCTACCACATTGTCTGGCGGTGAAGCTCAGCGTATTAAACTAGCTACCGAATTATCACGAGCCTCTACTGGCAAAACCCTGTATATTTTAGACGAACCAACTACAGGTTTACACTTTGAAGATGTAAAACATTTGCTCGGGGTATTACGCCGATTAGTAGAAAAGGGGAATACTGTTTTGATTATCGAACACAATATTGATATTATCAAAGCTTCCGACTGGGTAATCGAACTTGGCCCCGAAGGTGGCAAAGGCGGTGGCAAGTTAACTGCTGCTGGCACACCAGCCCAAATTGCTAAAATAAAAACCAGTTGGACTGGAAAATATTTGAAATAATATTTTTTAAAGTAATTATTAGTATATTAAAAAACCCTGCACCGTTCTGGTGCAGGGTTGTTTTATTATTTTTTAACTTCTTTCTTGGCTGCCTTTTTAACTTCTTTTAACTTGCGTTTAAACTTAGTGTTTTTAGTAAAGTTTAGTTTAGCGCGGCGAACACGGAATTCGCGAACCAGTTCTATTTTTGCAATTACTGGTGAATGGATTGGGTAGATTTTTTCTACACCCACACCTTCAGATACTTTGCGTACAGTAATGGTGGCGCCTGGTTCGTTGCCATGGCGAGCAGCGATAATCAAACCTTCAAAGATCTGAATACGCTCTTTTTCTTCACCTTTAGTGTTGGTTTCTTTGATTTTTTGATGAACCTTTACAGCCATACCTGGCTTGTAAACTATTTTAGTTTCTTCGGTCATATATGAAGTGATTAATTTAAAGTGGGTTAATTTTACCCTAAAACCTGATTTTTGTCAATGGCTTCATTTAAGAGAGGGGTTAGTAAGGTGTTTTTTAATGATTTCCGCTATTTTTAGGATAGTTTCGTCTATTTCACCTTCACGATTGACTATTCTGTAATCATAGGTTTTGGATTTTGCTATTTCTTCTAAACCCAGATTTACTCGCTCTTCAATCATTTCGGGGGTCATACCACCCCGGCGGACGGCGCGTTCTCGTAACTGTTCGGTATTTTCGGGTAAGAGGAAAATGGATAAATGGGGGATACCAAGTTCGTCGAAATGCTTTTTTCCATTAACATCAATATTGGTAAAAACAATTTCGTAATTATTTTGAAGTTCGGTTAAAAGTTTTTTAGGTGTGCCGTAATAGTTGCCTGCACACTTATTGTATTCAACAAAATAGTCGGTGTTTAATTTTTTTTCAAAATCTTCAGCCGAGATAAAAAATTGGTCGATACCTTCTTTTTCTCGCGGTCTTTTGGCTCGCGAAGTGATCGTAATAAGTTTAACTGATTTTTTAAATATTTTAAGCAAACCACGAATAACCGAGTCTTTGCCACCACCACCAGGAGAAGAAATTATTACAATAAGACCAGAATGTTGCATACTATTTTAGTAATTTTAAAAATTCGCTTAATTCTTTTGGTAAAGGTGATTCGAATTTTTGGGTTTTGCCATCCAGGTCTACAAAAGCTAATTTGGTACAGTGTAAAAATAGTCGTCCGCAAACCTCGTCCCATTTACTTTTTCGTTTCTTTTGAAAATACAACGGGTCGCCAACAACCGGATGGTTGTAGGCCAGCATGTGGGCCCGAATTTGATGCATACGACCAGTGTGAATGTTGATATTTAATAAAGTAAAATTTACAAAATGTTTGGCGATATTAAATTCGGTTAAAGCCTCTTTGCCTTTTTCGGTATTTACACCATATTTGGTTAGCGGTACAGCCACTACACGATCTTGGTTTTGGCCACGAGCTAATCGAAAGTTAATAGTAGACCATTCTCTAGCCACTTTGCCGTGTACTAATACTGAATATTCTTTGTCGATTGTATGATTTTTAAATTGATTTTTTAGATGGTTGAACATTTTTTGTGTTCGAGCTACCACCAACAACCCCGAAGCGTCTTTATCTAACCGGTGCACAATACCTGGACGAATTGGGTCGTCACCAATTTTTTTAATTTCTGGATATTTTTTAGCTAAGTTGGTTGCCACCGATTCTTTTTCTTCGGCTTGGGTAGGGTGGGTTAAAAGTCCAGTGGGTTTTTCGATTACAATATAATCTGACGTGGTTTTTATTATTTTTAGTGGAGCAGTTTTTTCTTTTTTGATTTTTGTTTTTTTAATTTCGTTTACCCCACCTTGTTCCTTTCCAGTTGTTATTCGTTTAATTTTTTCAATTTCAATTTTATCTGTGGCTTTTATTCTGTCTCCCGCTTTTTTTGGTGGCAATCCGTTAACAGTAATTTGTCCAGCGCTAATCATTTTTTGTGCCTGAGAACGACTAATTTTTAATTTTTCCAATAAAAAAACATCAAGCCGTTGGCTGGGAGTTTTTTCTGTAGTTTTGATTTTTATGGTTTTTGCATTCATAGTGCGCCTGGATGGAATCGGACCATCGACTTCCACCTTATAAGGGTGGCACTCTAACCGCTGAGTTACAGGCGCAAAATATGCATTGATTATATCAGTTATTAGGAATTTTTCAAGCCCAATAGCTGTTACCCCTTGTTTTCTTTCCCTTGTCAGGCCGAGTTATAAATGATATTATAAAAGCACTGATTTAATTATATTTATGAGTAAAAATGTAGATTTGTTTCTTGAAATCAATAGTTTAGTAGGCAAAAACCGCTGGTTTGATGCTTTTGGGCGTGCTGGCGCAGAATGGGTAATAATTGCTATGGGCGGTTGGTTTTTGGCTAGTATCTATATTAGTAAATTAGAGGTTTTATTCCCGATCATTTTTTCTTTATTGCTATGGTTAATTGGTATTGGAATAAGTTTTATAATTGGTTTTTTAGTTAAAGAATTCCGGCCTCATATATACCACCCAGAAAGCCGTGTATTGTTTACCCCGCTTAGCAACTGGAAATCTTTTCCTTCGGATCATTCTTTTAGTGCTTGGTTAGTATTTTTTTTAGCATTAATTTTTGGTTTACCAGGTGCTTGGGCTTTGTTACTACTAGCTTTGTGGGTTAGTTGGGGGCGGGTTTATGCTGGTTTACATTATCCGTTAGATATTGTGGGTGGTGTAGTTTTAGCTGGTTTATTAGCAATATTAGGGTATTATATTTTATTTCACATCAGTGGAATCCCGTACTTCATGTCGGGACAAATAATAATTTAAAAATAAGTTTTTTAGTTTACATGAAAGCGATCATTCTTGCCGGTGGATTGGGTACGCGATTACGGCCACTTACCGAAAATACTCCAAAACCACTTTTGCCAATTAAAGGCAAACCAATTATCGAACATGCATTATTAAATTTTAAAAAACATGGGATTACCGATGTTATTTTGTCTATCGGTTATAGGGCCGATTTAATTAAAGAGTATTTTGGCGATGGTAATAAATGGGGGATGCAGATTAGTTATTGTGTAGAAAATGAGCCACTTGGTACTGGTGGTGCTATTCGTGAAGCTTCGCGTGGTATTAACGAAACCTTTTTGGTAATTAATGGAGATAATTTAGCAGATTTTGATTGGACAGAAATTATTAATACCCACACCACCACTGGCGCCAAAATCACCTTAGCACTTTTTCCAGTAGAAGATGTAACCCAATATGGTATTGCCGAATTAGAAGATGGCAGGGTTAAACGATTTGTCGAAAAACCCACCAAAGAATCAGCGCCGTCTAACTTAAATAACGCGGGCGGTTATGTAATGGAGCCAGAAATTTTAGAAATTTTGCCAGAAGGTTTTTGTATGATTGAGCGTGATTGTTTTGAAAAACTTTCACCCACTGGTGTAATTTTTTCCCATTGTCACAGTGGCCAATGGTTTCCCACCGATACCCTAGAAAAATATTATCACGCCGAAAAAAATTTTGATATTTTAGAAAAAGAAGATGAATAATAAAAAAATAAATTTAATTTTGATTGGTTTTATTATAGCAACACTAGCTGGTGGTTTTTGGTATTATCGACGTACCCATCCGAAATATGTTCCACTGCCACCACGGCCAGAAGTTACTTTAACCATTATACCAGGTTGGAATTTACGACAAGTGGCAGAATATTTGGTAAACAAAGGTTTTGCTTCTTCTACCAGTCAAGTTTATCGCTATACTGGTGAACCAGCTAAAGTTTATTCTAAACCATGGAATACAGAAATACCGTCATTAGCCAATGATTTTGCCAATCGGCCGCCCTTACAAAGTTTTGAAGGGTATTTGGCCCCAGATACTTATCAAGTATACAAAGATGCTGCTTTGCGTGAAATAATTGTCAAGTTATTATTGCAAAGAAATGACGAAGTTGATTATCAAGAAATTCGAAGAATAGAAAAAGAATCTGGCCATTCTTGGCACGAGATTTTAACCATGGCTTCTTTGGTAGAAAAAGAGGCGCGTACACCAGAAGATATGGCGTTAGTAGCAGATATTTTTTGGCGACGGAATAAAATTAAATGGGCGCTCCAATCATGTGCCACAGTAAATTATATTACTGGCAAAAATGATCCGGCAGTTTCCGGAAAAGATAAGGCAATAGATTCTTTATACAATACCTATAAATATCCGGGTTTACCACCTGGGCCTATAAGTAATCCTGGGTTGGTGGCTATCACAGCTGTGCTTTATCCAACCCAAAATAATTACTGGTATTTTATGAGTGACACCGATGGTAAAATGCATTATGCTAAAACACTAGAAGAACACGGTCTAAACCGAGCGCGGTTTTTAAATTAATAAGTATAAATTCATAGCTACTAAAACCTGTTGGCTGTGAACTATTGAATTATGTTAACTTCGGATTTTAATTACAATCTTCCCAAAGAATTAATTGCTCAAACTCCAGCAGAAAAGCGTGATGAATCGCGACTTTTGGTGATTAATCGGGAGACGAAAGAAATTAATCACCGGCAGTTTTTTAATATTATCGAATATTTACGTCCGGGTGATTTGTTGGTTTGGAACAATTCTAAAGTGTTTAAAGCACGTTTAAAAGGCGTACTTGTTTTAGATGAAGAAGTATTTGACTTAAAGGGAAAAGATTTAACGGATCGAATTTTAAATGAGCCAAGTGTTGAAATTTTTTTGGTTAGGCCAATGGAAAATTTTGGAGTATGGAAAGTATTGGCCAAGCCGGGTAAAAAATTACGTTTGGGTATGAAAGTAGTTTTTGCCGAAGATTTTTTTGCGGAAGTAATTACCAAAGAAGAAGACGGTACGGTATTGGTGCAATTTCAAGATGATGATATTACAGTGCGAACAAAAGCGAATAAGTATGGTGAAGTGCCAACACCGCCGTATATTAAGGAACAAGGAGCAAGGAATAAGGAACAACTTGTTGAACGGTATCAAACTGTGTATGCAAAAGAAGAAGGGTCGGTGGCGGCGCCGACAGCGGGGTTTCATTTTACCGAAGAGTTGATAGAAAAATTAAAAAATAAGGGAATAGAATTTGCCGAGGTTACTTTGCATGTTGGTCTTGGTACATTTTTGCCAGTTAAAGTAGAAAAAGTAGAAGAGCACAAAATGCACGCCGAATGGGTAGAATTAACCGATAAAAATGCGCAATTAATAAACGCAGCCAAAGCTGAAGGTAGGCGAGTGGTGGTGGTTGGTACAACGGCAGTGCGAACTTTGGAAGGGATATTTGCCAAACGGGAAAGTTTAGAAGCGTTTAGTGGTGATATTAATATTTTTATTACCCCTGGTTTTAAATTTAAAGTAGTAGATGCATTAATTACCAACTTTCATTTACCCGAATCTACTTTAATAATGTTGGTGTCTGCTTTTGTGGGTGACAGAGAATTTACTCTAGATTGTTACAAAAAAGCAGTCGAAGCAAATTATCGTTTTTATAGTTTTGGCGATGCAATGTTTGTTTTTTAGATTGACAAAACGCTAAAAATGTGCTATAATGTATAGGTAAATGGCTTAATTTAGCCAAATAATTACAACAATATGGGAGAACATGCGCAAATTTTAAGTTCACATCGCGATGATGAAAGGTTTAGAATAATAAATGCTCCAAGCAAACCAAAAAAAGAAGGTGTGGTAGAAGCATTATCTTCCTCAGTTATTAGAAGAAGAGCAAGTGGCCAAGTTGTTGAAAGTACAACACCAGTAGCAAAAGTAGCAAAAGAAGATTATGCGCGAGAGATAAGAGCTAGATTAAATGCTCCACTTACACAAGGCGCACAAGTAAGTAGAGAAGAACAAATGAATAGATTAAAAGCCTTGTTTAAAGAATAATTTTAAAAACAAAAAACCAACGTTAGTCGTTGGTTTTTTAATTTATTTCTTATCCTTCAATCGTTACACCCATTTGTTTAGCTGTGCCTTCTACCATATTCATAGCACCAATTAGATCTTTGGCATTAAGGTCGGGCATTTTTTGTTCGGCGATGGCCTTTACTTGAGCTTTGGTAATTTTACCAACTTTTTCTTGTAAAGGTTTGGCTGAACCTTTTTTAATACCAGCGGCTTTTTTAATCAATTCGGCTACTGGTGCAATTTTCATGATAAAGTCGAAACTGCGATCGGCGTAGACATTGATAATTACTGGTACTACTTCGCCTTTTTTATCTTGGGTTTTGTCGTTAAATTCTTTACAAAAACCTTGGATATTTAGACCATGTTGACCAAGAGCTGGACCAACTGGTGGGGCTGGATTGGCGGCACCGCCGACAATTTGTAATTTGATTTGGGTAATTAATTTTTTTGCCATATATTTTTTTAAATTAATTCTTTTAGAAAAGTGAGAAGCGTCAAATTATGACCACCTTTCTTTTGTTATATCTTTTTTACTTGTAAAGCGTCTAATTCTACTGGTGTTTCGCGACCAAACATGGTAACCAATACTTTAATTTTACCACGTTCAGCATCAACATTAGCGATTTTGCCTTCAAAGTTTTTAAATGGTCCGTCAACAATACGTACAACATCATTTACTTCTACATCAATTTTATGTTGTGGATCGCCATCGGCAGTGCGTTTTAATAACGACTCTACTTCTTTTTGATCAATTGGGGTAGGGGTAGTACCAGAACCAATAAAACCAGTAACATTTGGGGTATTGCGTACTACATACCAAGAATCATCGGTTACAATCATTTCTACCAAAATGTAACCAGGGAAGATTTTTTCTTCTACAGTTTACGTTTTCTTCATAGCCGCTATAGGTATGAAGTACATACCAACGACGACCAAGATTTAGGGTTTGTTTGGCCATATTATAATAAACTAGTAAGGCTTTAAAATCTCAAAATATCTAATAATTAACGAATAATTAAGGCAGTAATGCCCCAATTGAAAATATAATCTAAAATAGCAAAGGTAATCGCGACTCCAACGCTCATGCCAATTACCAATAAACTGTAATTGACGGTTTGTTTTTTGGTGGGCCAGCTTACTTTTTTCATTTCAGCATAAGAGCCAATAAAATAATTTTTGATAGAAGTAGCTATATTCATATATAATTTAGGTTTTTTAAAACAGCCTGGTGGCTGATTTATGTTGTAATCATACACCAAAGCTGTTAAATTGTCAATACCTCGCCAAAAGGCAAGGCAAGGGGTGATTAAATATCAAGGTTGCTAACCGATTTAGCATGGGTTTGGATGAATTTTTTACGTTGTTCTACATCTTCGCCCATTAGGATTTCAAAGGTTTCATTAGCTATTTCTGCATCTTCTACACCAATTTGTTTCATAACACGATTAGTTGGGTTCATGGTAGTTTCCCATAATTGTTCAGCGTTCATTTCACCCAAACCTTTATAACGCTGGATGCCTACCTTAACACCACCGATCATAATAGCCTCGGCTACAGCTTCATCTTTTTCTCCAGTTTGTTCTTCAGTTTTTTCAGCTTCTTCGGTTTCTTCTGTTTTTTCTGCTTTAGTTTTACCTTTGGCAGCATCGGATTTTATTTTATTTTTACTTAATTCACTTAAGATTTTTTCTTTTTCTTCATCGTTAAACGCATATTGCATTTCTTTACCAGCTTTAATACTGTAAAGTGGTGGTTGGGCAATATAGATATGACCGTTATTGATTAGATCTGGGAAATAGCGATAGAAGAAAGTAAGAAGCAGGGTGCGGATATGGGCGCCATCAACATCGGCATCGGTCATGATAATAATGCGATGATAACGCAATTTGGTAATATCAAATTGTTCGCCAATGTTTGTGCCTAGTGCAATAATTAAAGATTTTAGTTCGTTGTTAGCTAAAATTTTATCTAATCGGGCGCGTTCTACATTTAGCACTTTGCCGCGTAGTGGTAAAATTGCCTGGAATTCACGGTCGCGGCCTTGCTTGGCCGAGCCGCCGGCGGAGTCGCCCTCTACAATATATAATTCAGAATGGGTAGCATCGCGTGAAGAGCAATCGGCTAATTTACCTGGCAGTGTAAAACCTTCTAAAGCGCCTTTGCGTAAGATTGTGTCACGAGCCATTTTGGCAGCATTTCTGGCTTTCGATGCTAGTAAACACTTGCCAATAATTGCTTCGGCATCTTTTGGATGCTCTTCCAAAAAGATAGCGAACTGTTCGTTCATTACTGTTTCGACTGCAGTTTTGGCTTCAGTGTTGCCCAACTTAGATTTAGTTTGCCCTTCAAATTGGGGTTCACGTAATTTTATAGAGATGATTGTATTTAGACCTTCACGAACATCATCGCCGGTTAAATTGGCATCTTTTTCTTTTAAGATATTTTTATTGCGGGCGTAACTATTTAAGACACGGGTTAGAGCGTTACGAAAACCAGATACATGAGTGCCGCCATCTGGATTATGGATATTGTTGGTAAAAGCGAATAAAGATTCGGTGTATTCGTCGCTGTATTGTAAGGCAATTTCTACACCAACATCATCAGAATCTTTTTGAGTGTAAAATATATTTTCATTTTTTACAGTTTTATTGTGGTTGAGATAGTGAACGTAGGAGGCTACACCACCTTCAAAGTGAAATTGGTAAGTAGGTAATGGAAAATCAAGGGCAGTTTTATCTTCGGTTTTTTCTTCAGAAGTACGTAAATCATGAATAATTAAACGGATGCCTTTTGTAAGATAGGCATACTGACGTAAATGGTCAATAATCGTTTTCCATTCATAATTAGTGGTTTCGAAAATAGTGTCGTCGGCTTTAAAAGTAATAGTAGTGCCGGTATCTTTACAAGTACCAACTGCTTTTACATTTTTTTGTGGGTTACCAATTTTAAATTCTTGCATCCAAATTTTTCCTTCACGATGTACTTCGGCCTTCATATATATAGACAAAGCATTAACTACCGAAACGCCAACACCGTGTAAGCCGCCAGAGATTTTGTATCCGCCATCGCCAAATTTACCACCAGCGTGCAATTTGGTTAAAACTACTTCTAAAGCACTAACACCTAGTTGAGGGTGAATGTCCACTGGGATACCGCGGCCATTATCACGTACCGATACCGTATGATCGGGGAGCAGAGAAACCTCAACAGTATCACAATATCCGGCCATAGCTTCGTCGATAGCGTTATCTACTACTTCCCAAATTAAATGGTGTAAACCAGTAGGTCCAGTAGAACCAATATACATACCAGGACGACGACGTACAGCTTCTAAACCTTCTAAAACCGTAATATTTTTGGCACTATAGCTAGAGGAATCAACTTTAGATTTTATTGATGTTGTGCGGGATGCAACTGCTGGTGGGGTTTTAATTTGTTCTGGCACTGGTGTTGTTATGGTTTTTGCTTCTGTTTTTTTTACTTTTGGTTTGCTGGTTTTAATTACCCCTCGTATTATTCTCTTTAAAGGCATAAATATTTAACATTTAAAATATGAAGCAATATTTTTTTTGCTTACACAATCTTTTACAATTAATGGTTATATTTTATCATAAATCAAAGATAAGGACAAGTCCCGCCAAAGGGTTAGGGAAGTGACAAAGCGGTGATTTTTGATGTTAATTTTAGGAGATTTTTTCTGTTTTTAAATAGGCGAATTGTTTAAAGTGGATAATTTTGCTATAATATATTTGTCTTAAATTAATATTTTATGGCTTTAAATATATATCATAAGATTAGCAAACCAGAAGGCGAGCCAATGATTAATCATTTATCTGCCGAAGCGGAAAAGAAATCAGGAAATAATAAAATTAAGCCAGTTAATTTTGTTAATTATGTTGATCCTTCTGGAGATTTTACTAGTAAAGAATTAAAGTGGGGGATATGGTATGTAAAAAATAAGGTTTTGTTGTATCGAATTGCAGTTGGTACGTTAATTGGTTTGATTACTATTTTTTGGGGTTTTAGTTTGTGGCAGTGGGGTGATTATTTAATTTTTGGAATTACGGCTGATCAAAAATTATATCAAAATCTTAGTCAAACTTATGATTATACTTCTATTCACGCTCACTATTCTCCTAAACCTTTTGCTGTCTCTAATCCAGAGTTATTACCAGGCGGGGTAGGAAAAACCGATGTGTTGGTTTGGATTGAAAATCCTAATCCTCGTCATGTGGTATACTTTGATTATTATTTTATTTCTGGCGAAGAATCTACCCATTTGCGTCGGGGCGTGGTATTAGCAGGAGAAAACAAACCCTTTGTTGCTTTTGGGTTATCAGATAGTGTTGCTAGCGGCGCTAGTATTGTTATTGAAAATATTGCTTGGAAGAGAATTTCTAATCATACTATTTTAGATGTGCCTACGTGGCAATCGGAGCGATTAGATTTTGTTGCCAGCGATTTCGTTTTTACTCGTCCCTTGACCAAAGAAGAGGCTAGTGCTAATGTGGTACAGTTTAAATTAACAAATAACAACCCATTTGGTTATGTGGCGGCCAAATTTGTAGTAGAATTATTGCAAAATGGAAATTTAGTGGGGGTTTTACCTCTTGAATTAGACAATTTTAGATCTTTAGAAACTCGCGATATTGATTTGCGTAGTTTTGTACCTAATTTAAGTGTTACAGATCTTAAAATTTATCCACTATTGGATATCTATGATCCGACAGTTTTCCTGCCGCCCGAGAAGTAAATTGTATGTTTAATTTTTCTAAGTTTTCGACACGAAGTTTTGATTGGCTGTTGTTGGTGGTAGTTATACTTTTAATGTCGATTGGTTTGGCAGCTGTTTATAGTATAGATTTATCACGTGGTCTTACTTTAGTATATTTTAAAAAACAAGCGATTGCTGGTGGTATCGGTTTGGTACTGCTTTTTTTAGCTAGCACTTTTCAATACAATTTTTATCGTTCTTACGCAAAATTATTCTATTTGGCATCAGTAATTTTATTAATTGGGGTGTTGGTTTTTGGTTCTACTATTCGTGGTACTCGCGGTTGGTTTGCTTTTGCAGGTTTCTCGTTTCAACCAGTTGAAGTAGCCAAGGTAGCCATTATATTAATTTTGGCTTATATAATCTCTAGTTTTGGGCGACGGTTTGAGCGCCCATTGTTTTTTTTCGGTACGGGGATGGTTGCGTTATTAATGATAGGCTTAATTATGTTGCAGCCAGATCTGGGTTCGGCTATGATTATTGGTCTTATTTGGTTTGCACTAATGTTATTGGTTAAGGCGCGACGTGCTTATATTATTGGTTTGATTGTAGTGGTTGCGGTAGTGTCGGTTTTGGGCTGGTTTTTCTTTTTAAAAGATTATCAAAAATCGCGGGTTATGACGTTTATCGACCCAGCTAGCGACCCGTTAGGCGCTGGTTATAATGTTACCCAGGCAGTTATTGCTATCGGTGCTGGTCAGTGGTTTGGTCGGGGCTTGGGCTTTGGTTCACAAAGTCAGTTGCGATTTTTACCAGAAGCGCAAACCGACTTTGTGTTTTCGGTAATTGGCGAAGAATTAGGTTTTGCCGGAGCTCTAGTAACTCTATTTTTATTTGGTATATTATTTTGGCGGTTACTGCGTATTATTCGACAAACCGATGATGACTTTGTTTCTGCCGCAGTAAGTGGTATGCTGGTTTTGTTTGTTGGGCAATTATTTGTTAATGTTGGCGCAAATTTAGGATTGTTACCAATTACTGGTATTACTTTGCCATTTGTAAGTTACGGTGGATCGTCGCTTATGATTAATTTGCTGTTAATTGGAGTAGCGGAGAGTATGGTGGTGAGAAGATATTAGATTTTAATTATGAAATTTAAACTTTATTCTCCTTATAAACCCGCTGGCTCTCAACCCGAAGCTATAAAACAGCTTGTTTTTGGTTTGGAGAGTGGAATGAATAAACAAACTTTGCTTGGTGTTACTGGCTCGGGAAAAACTTTTACTATTGCTAATGTTATCGAAAAAGTGCAAATACCTACTTTGGTAATTGCCCATAACAAAACTTTGGCTGCCCAACTTTGTAACGAGTTTAGAGAATTTTTTCCGGGTAATGCCGTGGAATATTTTGTTTCTTATTACGATTATTATCAACCTGAGGCATATATGCCGGGTAGCGATACCTAAACCGAATACGAAAAAATAGTTTTGCATTTAGAGCAAGGGCAAAAATTAAATCGCACCGAAATGTTGGCGCAATTAATCGAAATGCAATTTGAGCGCACTACCAGTGATTTGCGTCGCGGTCAGTTTCGCCTGCGCGGACAAGTTTTTGAAGTAATGCCAGTGAACGAGGAAATAATTTATCGTTTAGAAATTTCTGAAAGGATTGATTTGATTGAAATGGTAGATGCAGTAACCAGAAAAGTAAAACACGAAACGAGTGATATGTGGTTGTTTCCAGCCAAGCATTATGTAGCTGGTCCAGAAATGCGCGAGCGAGCTTTTAAGACTATTAAGCAAGAACTAAAAGAACAGCTGACTATCTTTGAGAAAAAGGGAAAAGTTTTGGAATACGAAAGATTAAAACGCCGTGTGAATTATGATTTAGAAATGATAAAAAATATTGGCTATTGCAATGGTATTGAAAATTATTCACGTCATTTCGATGGACGCAATGCTGGTGAACCACCATTTAGTTTGTTGGATTATTTTAATAAAGGAGTAAGGAGTAAGGAAAAAGGAGTAAATAATAATTTTCTTACTGTTATCGATGAGTCGCACGTTACTGTTCCGCAAATTAATGGTATGTATGCTGGTGATAAAGCGCGTAAAGATACTTTGGTAGAACATGGGTTTAGACTACCAAGTGCACGTGATAATCGTCCGCTTAATTATGTTGAGTTTGAAAAACGTGTTAATCAAACTATTTATGTTTCGGCTACACCAAGTGAGTATGAATTAGGGGAGAGCAAACAAGTGGTGGAACAAATTGTACGCCCAACTGGGCTAGTTGATCCAGAAATTATCGTTAGGCCGGTTACTGGAAAAGGAATAAAGAATAAAGAAAAAGGAATAAGCCAATTATCCCAGATTGAAGATTTAATAATTCGTATTGATGAGCGTATAAAAAGTAAAGAACGTGTGCTTGTAACTACTCTTACCAAAAAAATGGCAGAAGATTTGAACGATTATTTATTAAAGAAAAAGTATAAGGTGAAATATTTACATTCTGATATTCAAACTTTGGAACGTATCGAAACCATCACCGCACTTCGCAAAGGTATAATTGATGTGATAGTAGGTGTAAACTTGTTGCGTGAAGGTTTGGATATGCCAGAGGTGTCACTCGTGGCGATTTTAGATGCCGATAAAGAAGGATTTTTGCGTAGTGCCACTAGTTTGATTCAGACTATTGGCCGCGCTGCTAGGAATGTTAATGGCCAAGTAATTTTGTATGCCGATAATATTACCCAATCAATTGAGAAAGCGATTAGCGAAACCAATCGTCGTCGCACAATCCAGTTGGCCTACAACAAAGAACATAACATAACACCCAAAACAATTGAAAAAAGTATTAAAGATATTTTAGGAGAATTAGGGGTTAGTTCAAGGAGTAAGGAAAAAGGAGCAAGGAATAAACGGACAACGTCGGATAAAATTTTAGAACTTGATTTACTTGGAGACAAACGACCGCTTGAAGAAATTATTAAAGACAAAGAAAGTCAAATGAAAGAAGCGGCGAAGAATTTAGAATTTGAGTTGGCGGCAATATTGCGTGATGAAATTTACAAATTAAATAAACAAACTAAAAAAACGGCTTAAGGCCGTTTTTTGTTTTGGGTATTATTTTTTTTGTCAAAAAAATATTTTATTACATATTGTCCGGGGTAGATAATTAAAACTCCGCCCATAAGAATCAATACACCTGCTGTTGTGAATAAAAATCGATAATCAGCTACGTAAGCGTCTTTTGGATTTGCAGGGTTATAATAAATTGGAAGTACGTCGCCAATTTTGTGCTTAATATTTTCTCGATTATAATCATTAGTAAATTTTATTATTTCTCCACTTGGCAAACCAAATTCAATTTGTAAATAATCCATTGCGGCTGCTACTTCAGCGCCATAGTTGTATTCAGTTTTAATATCATAAACTGTACCAGTGGTTTTTTGGTAGGTTTCTTTTATCCAGATATTTTTTTTAGTTATGTTAACCCCCCAAGCAAAGGTGCTAAATCCAAGAAGTATTAAACAAATATTAGCTATTAAAGTAACTTTAGAAGTAGTAGACATAAGTTATAGATATACAGACCAAAGGTTAACAATATTATATATCTAATATTTTAAGCTGTCTAATTTATTGACAAAACATACCATTTTGGTATAATTACTTTGTTCTTTATATTTTAAGATATACCTAATTAACCCCGTGATGGGGCTTTTTGGCATTTTTATGCAAAATAAAATAATTATTCATGGAGCGAGAGAGCACAATCTAAAGAATATAGATCTAGAGTTACCGCGTAATAAGATGGTTGTGTTTACAGGGCTTTCTGGCTCGGGAAAATCGAGCCTGGCTTTTGATACTATTTTTGCCGAGGGTCAACGTCGGTATATCGAATCTTTATCTGCGTATGCCAGACAGTTTTTGGGTGGTATGCAAAAACCAGATGTTGATGAAATAACTGGTTTGTCGCCGGCTATTTCTATTGATCAAAAGGCACACAGCGCTAACCCGCGTTCTACTGTTGCTACTATCACCGAGATTTATGATTATTTACGTGTTTTGTATGCGCGTATTGGTGCCCCGCATTGTCCGATTTGTGGAACAAAAATTGAAAAAATGACAGTAGATGAGATGACAGAACGCGTAGTCCGTAAAGTTGAAAGTTATAAAGTTAATAAAGTTAGCGAGTTAATTGTGTTGGCACCAGTAGTACGCGGACGTAAAGGAGAATATTATCAGATGCTTTATGATATGTATAACTCTGGATTTTTGGAAGTGCGGGTAGATGGTAAAATGAAAAGTTTAAAAGAAAGAATTGTTTTAGGAAAAAATACCAAACATACGATTGAGGTGGTGGTGGATAAGTTCATAGCCAATAGTTCACAGCCAATAGTTGTAGAAAAAAGATTAGCCGAAGCAGTAGAAACTGCGGTGGGTTTGTCTAAGGGGCTTTGTACAGTAATTTTTCCAGATAGCGAAGAGCAGATTTTTTCTACGGAATATTCTTGTCCCAAAGACGGTTTTAGTTTTCCCGAAATCGAACCACGATTGTTTAGTTTTAATAGTCCTTATGGCTATTGTGATTATTGTACTGGTCTTGGTACCAAAACTTTGTTTTCTGAAGAAGTTTGCCCAAAATGTAATGGTAAAAGATTAAACGAAACTGCTTTGAGTGTAAAAATTAATAACAAAAATATTTGGGAAGTGGTAAGTATGCATATTGGCGAAGTGCGGGATTTTTTTGCAGAAACAGAAATGTCTTTGCCGGCGCAAGAACAAGAAATCGCTGGAGCAGTGCTTAAAGAAATCGCCAATCGTTTGCAATTTATGTATGATGTAGGTTTGCATTATTTAACCTTAAATCGTACAGCAGGCACTTTAAGTGGTGGTGAAGCACAGCGTATTAGGTTGGCTTCGCAAGTGGGTACAAAATTGGTAGGTGCCTTGTATGTGCTAGACGAGCCGACAATTGGTTTACATCAAAAAGATAATGATCAATTAGTAAAGACCCTGCGTAATTTATGTGACGTGGGTAATACTATTATTGTGGTCGAACATGATGAAGATACAATTTTAGTCAGTGATTGGATAGTGGATATTGGGCCCGGCGCTGGAAAACATGGCGGAGAAGTAGTGTATAGCGGCCCAACAAAGTCTGTCGTCCTGAGCGGAACCCGAAGGGCGGAGTCGAAGGATCCCTTAATTGATTGTAAAACATTTGGCGATCCTGCCAAATCACTTACTGGTAAATATTTACGCGGAGAAGTAAAAATTCCTTTACCAGAAAAACGTCGTAAAGTTGACAGTTCGACTCCAAAATTAAAAATTAAAGGCGCTACAGAACATAATTTAAAAAACATTAATGTGGAAGTTCCGTTGCGTCGTTTTGTTTGTTTAACTGGTGTGTCTGGTTCTGGCAAAAGTACTTTAATGCGCGATATTATTCAAAAAACAGTATCTAATAAATTTAATCATTTAAATAAACCAACGGGGCAATTTAAAGAAATTCTTGGTATAGAATATTTGGATCGAATTATTACTATTGACCAAAGTCCAATTGGTCGTACACCGCGTTCTAATCCAGCCACCTATACCAAAGCTTATGATTTTATTCGCGAATTATTCGCTTCAACTGCAGAAGCGCGTATGCGCGGTTTTAGTACTAGTCGTTTTAGCTTTAATGTACCAGGGGGAAGATGTGAAAATTGTGAAGGTAGGGGATTTTTGGAAATTGAAATGCATTTTTTACCTAGCGTGCAAATAGTGTGCGATGTGTGTAAAGGCAAAAGGTTTAATCAAGAAACTTTGCAGATTGATTTTAAAGGAAAGAATATTGCTGATGTTTTGGAAATGACTATTGAAGACGCTGAAGATTTTTTTCGTGATATCCCGGTGATTTATGATAAACTAAAAATATTAAACGAGGTAGGTTTAGATTATTTAACTTTGGGCCAATCTGCCACCACTTTGTCTGGTGGTGAAGCGCAGCGTATCAAACTTTCTCGTGAGTTAGCTAAACATGGCACTACCAAAACTTTGTACTTGTTAGATGAGCCAACCACTGGTTTGCACTATGAAGACGTGCGTAAATTATTAATTGTGCTTGAGCGTTTGGTAAGCCAAGGGAATACAGTATTGGTAATTGAACATAATTTAGATGTAATAAAATGCGCCGATTGGATAATTGATTTGGGGCCAGAAGGAGGGGATAAGGGTGGAGAAGTGATAGCAACTGGGACACCAATAGAGGTGGCGCGAAAAAAAGGAAGTTATACTGGGGAGTATTTGAAAAAAGTTTTATAATAAAAAATTCCCCTATAGGGGAATTTTTTATTTATTAATTTTATTTTTTGATTATCTTAATTCCTCTTATTCCAAAAAATATTAGAACCAAAATTAATATTTTTAAGATGTAGTGTCCGCTAAGGTCTAGAAAGTTTTTAGTAAGAGGTGTGATTGTATTTACTAACAAGTGAGCAATAATACCAATTGGTAAGGTAAGAAAAATCCAATTGATTTTTGGTATTTTGATCCTCATTTTTAAAAAGAGTTTTGTGAGGAGTGGAGAGAGTAGCCAAATACCTAGAAACGATGCGATAAAATCAAATAATGCATATCCGCCTAATCTAAATTGTCGCAAAAATTCTATTGTAGTCATTTTGTTTGTAAAATTACTTAATTTATTATATTATATCAATTAGCGCTTAAAATAGCAAAGTATGGTAGTTGTTAAAAACAATATTCGTAGTTTTCCAGATAAACCAGGTATTTATCTTTTTTTTGATTCTCAAAAAGAACTTATTTATGTAGGTAAGGCTACAAGTTTGAAGAATCGGGTAAAGTCGTATTTTGTTAGCACTAAGACATCACGTCCGATTGAGCAGATGATACATAAGGTGGTAGATATAAAAACTATCCAAACAGACTCGGTTTTGGAAGCGATTATTCTAGAGGCAAATTATATTAAAAAATTTCAGCCAAAGTATAATGTTGATTTAAAAGATGATAAGAGTTGGAATTATATTGTAATAACCAATGATAAATTTCCAAGAGTAAATACTATTAGACAACACGAATTTAAAAATTTGAAATTAGAAATTAAAAATTTTCAATTTACATTTGGTCCTTATCCTGGTTTAAAAACCAAAGAAATGATGAGTCTGCTTCGTAAGTTATTTTATATTTCCACTTGTGAATCAGACAAAGGTAAACCTTGTTTTTACCGTCAATTAGGACAGTGTTTGGGTGTGTGTATCGGAGAAATTAGTCCAAGTGAATATAAAAAGAAAGTGATTAAGCCGTTAGTACAATTTTTAAGTGGGAAGAAAAAAAGTTTACTAAAAAATTTAGAGCGTGAAATGAAGTTAGCTTCTAAAAATCACGAGTTTGAAGAAGCGGGAAGACTGCGAGATCAAATTAGGCAATTAAATAGGATACAAGATGTAGCGCTACTAAATAAGAGTTTTGTGGAAAATGAAAAATTAGGAAATTCAGAAATTAGGAAGCTCAGAAATTTAAGGATTGAAGGGTATGATATTTCTAATTTAGGAACCACTGGCAAAGTGGGGAGTATGGTGGTATTTGAAAATAATGAGGCGAATAAATCGCAGTATCGTAAATTTAAGATTAAAACTGTAGTAGGCCAAAGCGATGTCGATTGTCTTGGCGAAGTATTGATAAGGCGTTTAAAACATACAGACTGGCCGTTGCCCGAGGTATTTTTAATTGATGGCGGTATGCCTCAAGTTAATCGAACAAAAAAAATACTTAACTCTTTGAATATTAATATACCCGTAGTCGGAATTGCTAAAGGATCGGAACGAAAGAAAAATGATTTTATAATTAGTAATTATCAAAGTAAGGATTTTGTCTATTGGGTAAATGAAAACAAAAAATTATTAATTCAAGTGCGCGATGAAGCGCATCGATTCGCAATTAAGTATCAACGAACATTGCGTAAAATTTAATTTTTGTAAGGTTGTATTACATAAAAATTGTGTAGTAGTATAATTAAATTATTAATTTATTCCGCTTAGGCGGTTTAACTCAAAATGTATGTTATATTATGGTATGGGTTTTGGCTTCGGTATGATTGTTTTTGCCGTATGGTCAATTTTTTGGAAGGGCTGGGCAATGTGGATTGCTGCTCGCCAAGGGCAAAAAGTGTGGTTCGGGGCTTTGCTTGTAGTTAACACTCTTGGCATTTTGGAAATTTTGTATATCTTCATTTTTAGCAAGAGCCAAACCAAAGATGCGGTCGCTCCTATTGTTCAAGCCGAAGTTAGTAAAAAAGAAACTGAAAAAGTAGAATAAAGAAAGGCAGCTTGACATTTTTTGCAAAATCAGCTATTATATGGCCTATGAAGAAAAGGATATTTTCTTTTGTTATTTATAAATAATCTTATAAATTATGTCATTTACATTAAATGCAGTAAAACGTGTAATTAAAGGAGAAAAAACTCGCGAAGGTGGTGCTTTACCAGCTGTTGTATATGGTGCTGGTGGTGAAGTTATTTCTTTGGATTTAAATTACACTGAATTTGCTAAACTTTTTAAAGAAGCCGGCGAATCTAGTTTGATCGATTTAAAAATTGATAATCAAGATGCTGGTAAAATGTTGGTTCAAGAAATTCAATTCGAACCAATTTCTGGCCGTATGTCTCACGTTGATTTACGTCGTATTGATATGAATAAATCAATTGAAGCAAAGGTAGAGTTACGTTTTGTTGGTGAATCTCCAGCAGTTAAGGCAATGGGCGGTACTTTGGTACATAATGTTAATGAAGTAGAAGTAAAATGTTTACCAAGTCAATTAGTTGGCCATATCGATGTTGATTTATCAGGTTTGAAAACTTTTGACGACGTTATTAAAGTTAAAGATTTGGTATTACCAACTGGAATTGTTATAACTAGCCCTCATGCTGATGATTTGATCGCCAAAGCTACAGCCGCCATGAGCGAAGAAGAGATTAAGGCCTTAGAAGATTCTGCGAAAACTGCTGATATTTCTAAGATTGAAGTAGTTGGTAAGAAGCCTGAAGAAGGTGAAGCTGGCGCCGAAGGCGAAGAAAAGAAAGAAGAGAAAAAATAATCATCTACAAACTTTTAAAAATTGGCCTGTATGCTATAATAGCAGCAGGCCTTTTTGTTGATCTTATATTCCTATTGTATCTGTGATATAATTTAGTTTCTATCTTATATAAATTATGAAAAAAGCAGTGTTTATTGTGGTTGTTGGCATTTTGACTTTATTGTTAGTCTATTTTTTACTTTATTTTTTTGGTGGTTCTAATAAATTTTCTCAGATTGTTGTTAAAGATTTTGATAGTAGAGCGTCACAGTATCTTAACAAATTAGATGGAACACCTGTTTTATCCACCACTACACTTGGTATTGTGGCAGTAATGGTTGATAACCATCCAGATGCTCGGCCGCAATCTGGTATTGCTGCGGCCCGAGTGGTTTATGAAGTCCCGGTTGAAGGCAACTTTACTCGTTTTTTAGCGATCTATAATACTGAGGATATCGTAGAAAAAGTTGGGCCAGTGCGTAGCGCACGGCCATATTATTTAGATTGGCTTCGTGAATACGGTGATGCATTGTATTTACATTGTGGCGGCTCTCCAGATGCGCTCAGCTTAATTAAAAAAGACAGTATTTTTGCTGCTAATGAGTTTTATTGGGGAGATTTTTATTGGCGTGATCAAGTTAGAACTGCTCCACATAATTTGTACACCGATAGTGAATTATGGCAAAAATTATGGAGTAATTACGGCAAAGATCACGGTAACCAAGATTGGCAGGGTTGGAAATTTGGTGAAATATCCGTTACCGGAACGTTGCCTAGTAAAGGTGTGTCAATTACTTATGCTAGTAATTTCCAAGTAACTTGGCAATATAATATTGCGGTGGGGCAATATAGTAGATTAATTAATAACCAACCATTAACTGAGCCTGTATTAGCAGATAATGTAGTGGTGCAGTATGTAAAAATGCGTTCTTTGGATGAATTGGACAGAAAAGAAATCACCACTATTGGTAGTGGTGATATGCGAATTTGGCGTGATGGGGTTTTGATTCGCGGTACTTGGAGCAAAGGCGATGTTACTAGTCGAACCAGATTTTTTGATAATACCAATCAGGAAATAAATTTACACTCTGGGGTTACTTGGATACAAATTGTACCCGAGAGTGCAAAGGTAGAAATTAACTCTTAATCATTTCAATTTCCACCAACCTGTCTAATCCAGACAGGTCTTTTTTTATTGTAATTTTTGCTTGAGGCAGGTACCTGTTGATTAATGATTTTATTGCTTTAATTTGGCTAGGGTCGATTTCGAGACAAATTAACAATGAACAATTAGTAATTAGCAAAAGAGGTTGTATTTGTAATAAAAGTTTTTCATAGAGAGAAAGCCCGTTGGTATTATCAGCAACCAGTGCTAGTTGTGGTTCTTTTTGAATTGATGGTTCGGATATAAATTGATTGTTGGTAAGATAGGGGAGATTGGCGGTGATAATTAAATTATTAAATTGATAAATTGATAAATTGTTAAATGGTGACAGTAGATCGCCGTGTAAAAAATTTATGTTTACATTATGTATTTTAGCGTTTTTTTTGGCTACTCGTAGCGCTTGGCGAGAGATGTCGATTGCGATTGTTTTGATATTATTATTTATATTTTTAATAATCGAAATCGGAATACAGCCAGAGCCTGTGCCAATATCAATTAAAATTAGGTTTGATTTTTCGTAATTTTTTATTTTTTTAATTACCGTTTCAACCATAATTTCTGTATCTGGTCTTGGTATTAAAACATGCTTATTTACATAAAAATCCAACCCAAAAAATTCTTTATGTTTTAAAATTGCCGCCACTGAATAGCCTTTTTTATATAAATACAGATAGTAGGCGAATTTAATTCTGGATAAAATACTAGGGCGGTATTCGGGGTGGGTCAGCAAAAATACGCGCGGTTGGTTTATACTGGCGGCTAAAAGCAAATCTAGATCTGTTGCAGCTATTTTGCCAGAGTATTTTTTTTGTATATTACTGAGATTTAACATAAAGTATGATTTCCTGATATTCTAGTAAATGCGGGTACGACTCTTCTTGGCGTTTCCAGCCACGACTTTCTAGCACCTTGTTAATATTAATACCGAGACTATCTTTGTGTAACAAAAAAATTTCATCGTTTTGTTCTACTGCTTTTTTATCTAACCAATCATTTATTTCTTTTTCTGGTCTTAAATACATTGCATAGTTGGTAGTAATAATAGCATAATCTTCTGGTTGGTTTTCTTGGTCACCTTCGGTATAAGGGATAATTGATATTTTCCCTTGGTAGTATCTGTCGATCAATATTTTGTCAAAAAAATGTTCATAAATTACAACTTGTTTTTTGGCTGGATTATATTTCCCAGATAAATAATCATTAACCGTTTGCCAATTATTAAGTGGTAAAACTTTATTTAGTCGTGTTAGCCCAGGCCAAAGTAATAAACATAAAACAATAAGTGTTAATAATATTTTGTGTAAATAAAAATCAAGTAAGTAAACCAATAGTAGTATTGTCCAAGGAAGAATAATAATAAAAAATTTTATATTCCACAATCCTGTTAATGCAAAAGTTGTCCCAGGTACTAAAATAAAGATGGTTAATAAAATAAAATTTGTATTGAGCTTATTAGTCTTTTTTTGTTGGTAAAGATTAAAAGTAGTTATTAACAGGAAGGAGAAAATTATACCTATGCCAATATATTGGTTGCTTGGGCCTTGGAAAATTGATTGTAGGGTACCGACTAAATTTGTCCAATCATTACCTAATCCAAAATACCAAGCAGTACCAAAAAAAGAAGTAGAAATTTTAAATGTAAGAGATGGAATTATCCAAGCTAGCCAGATTGCAATTGGTATGGATACAATTTTTATCCAATAGATAATTTGACGGCGGAAAAGAATAAAAAGGGCAACTAGTTGTGCAAATAAAGTAATAATTCCAGTTAAATGGGAAAATAGCATTAAGCTGTTAATTACAACAAACCAAATTATATTCTTTTTTGTTTTTTTATCCAGAATAAAGATTTTATAAAATAAATCAGTAGATAGGATTATTAGTAAAATTAATAATGCATAGGTACGGGTGGTAGAAGATATAAAAATATGATAAGAATGAGCAGATAAGAAAAAAGATGCTAAAAACGCAATTTTTTCATTAAAAAGTTGGCAGGATAAACGATAAAAAAATATAATACTAATTACGCCGATAATTAAACTTAACGATCTAGCAAAAAATTCTGTGGCAGGGACGATATAAAACCAAAGTTTTAAAAGTAAAAGATGAAGCGGTGGGTTGGTTTCCCAAAGCCAGAATTTCATACTATCTAGCCATGGTTTTTGGCTATATGTAAAACTGAACATTTCATCTCCCCAAAAATCACCATATTTAAGAATAGCTAACAATCTGAGACTGGTAGCTATAATTAAAATAAAAGTGAAGATTAGAAAATTTTTGTTATACCAAGGCTTCATAATCGGCAGTACGTAAGGCTAAAATTATTGGTTCTAGGTCGCCGTTTAAAATTGTGCTGATATTATTCCAATTCTCGTGGATGCGATGATCAGTAATGCGATCTTGCGGGAAATTGTAAGTACGAATTTTTTCGCTGCGATCACCGGTACCAATTTGTGACAAACGTTTTTCGGTCATGGCCTTTTCTTTTTTCTCGCGTTCCATATCAAATAAGCGAGCACGCAGTACTGCCATGGCTTTTTCACGATTGGCGGTTTGAGAACGTTCGTCCTGGCACTGTACTACCAAGTTAGTAGGAATGTGTACTATGCGTACAGCCGAATAAGTAGTATTTACACTTTGTCCGCCATGTCCGCCAGCACAAAAAGTATCGATACGCAAATCTTTTGGTTCGATTTTAATTTCGGTTTCCTCTATTTCTGGCATTACCGCTACAGTAACGGTTGAAGTATGGATGCGCCCAGCTTTTTCTGTTTCTGGCACTCGTTGTACACGATGTACGCCCATTTCATATTTTAAATCTTTATAAACATTGTGGCCTTTTACACCAAAAATAACTTCTTTAAAACCGCCAATACCATTTTGGCTTTCGTCGATTACTTCTACTTTCCATTTTTTACTTTCGGCATAATGAAAATACATGCGAAATAATTCGGCGGCAAATAAAGCAGATTCGTCGCCGCCAGCAGCAGCGCGAATTTCTATAATAACATCTTTTTTATCCATTGGATCTTGAGGTCGGGTGAGTTCTTCTAATTCTTGGTTTAATTTTGTTATATGATTTTTTAATTCGTCAATTTCAATCATAGTGAGATTGCGCATTTCTTCATCAGTTTCGTGCGCTATCATGCTTTCGGCTTGTCCTAAATCTTTTTCTGCTTTTTCCATTTGGCCAATTTTTTCTACTGTTAGTTTTAAGTCGTTATATTCTTGGGATGATTCTTTTAATTTTTTTTGATCACCAATAATAGCTGGATCCTGTAGATCGGCTTCTAGTTTTGTAAATTTAATTTTTAGATCAAGATATTTTTGGAGCATAGAATTAAGGAATAAGGAATAAGGAGTAAGGAGTAAGGAGTAAGTGATGTGATTTGGTATGGTAATTGTTTTATGTCGGTTTGGCTTTTTATTCCTTATTCTTTTATTATAAATAAAAAACAGATCTAGTTTATTATAACACTAAGATCTGTTTTAATGAATATGCTAAGCTTTGTCGCTAGATTTTTTGGCAGTTTTTTTAGCAACCGCAGCAGCCTTCTTTATTTTCTTGCCTTTACGGCCAGCGGCAGCGGCAGCAATTTTCCCGGCTTTTTCTTGGAATTTTTCTACGCGACGAGCAGTGTCAACGAATTTTTGTTTGCCAGTATAAAAAGGATGGCAAAGATTGCACAACTCTACACGAAATTCTTTTAAAGTACTGCCAGTGGTAAAGGTATTGCCACAAGCGCAGGTAACTTTACAGTCTTTATGATATTCAGGGTGGATTTTCTTTTTCATATAATAATCTAAATTAAGTGGGTATATTCTACTATAAACCTACCTTGATGTCAACCCCCCAATAGTTTTGGCGTCTTTTAGCAAATATTCGCCAATTGCGGTGCGAGTTAATTCTTCGCAATAAGCACCACAATCTAAAGTTAAACCAATATCATGGGCTATGGTGCGGATATAGGTTCCAACCGAACATTTTATCTCAATTTTTAAATGTGGCCAATTATAGTTTATTAATTTAATATTGTAAATTTCAATTTCATTAGGCTGGCGCTCAATTTCAACTCCTTGTCTGGCCAACGTATAAAGTCTTTGCCCGTTTATCTTTTTAGCAGAAAACATTGGTGGAGTTTGTAACTGTTTACCAATAAATTTATTCAGTACTTCTTTAATCTCTTCTAATTCTGGCATTTTATTTAATTCATTTTTTTCATAATTTTTAATTATACCAGTACTATCATCGGTATCAGAAACTTTGCCTAGGTGGATGATAGTATTATAGGTTTTTGGTAAATTTTTGAATTCGTCGATGCGTTTGGTAGCTTCGCGTCCAACGCCAACTATTAATAATCCGGTTGCAAAAGGGTCAAGAGTGCCAGCATGGCCAACTTTTGTACCTTTGGGGTATTGCCGGCGAATATAAGCAACAACATCAAAACTAGTCCAGTCGACTGGTTTGTTGATTAAAAGGAATTTTGGTTCGTTATTTTGATCTAAAATCATAGCAATCTAACAATATAGCAATTTGTCAATTTAATCAAGATATATATATATTGACATTTTGGCGATTTTATGGTAGGCTATTATCAACCAATCATCATGGCTGGGAGGCCATCATGAAAAGCGCGTTGCGTGGCAATGTGGCGATCAACCTGATCGCCATCATCTTGATCATGGCAACTTTCGCTCTCGTGGTGGTTCCCAAGATCCACCACGAGTACCGCGTAGCGATGGCGGACTATGCCATCGACTACGCGGGGTCGCTTGCCCAGCGGGAGTGGGACGCCGCCGACTACAACGATCTGGAGCAGCCGTCCGATGACCCACCCGTTACCCAGGTAACGGAGGGAGCGGACGAGCTTCCGCCCCTGCCCGAGTGCACCAGCCCGTTCTAGCAACGGGCAGTCCTTCGTGGATAAAATGCATTTGGGGGGACAACAACCAAAAGGAGGCTACACAAACTCCCCACCATCTGCCTTAATTCTTTATTTAAAAGAGTTAGAGCAGAGGGGGAGTTTTGTTTTTGTTGTAATAATGAATGGGGTAAATTTGACTTGCCCTTAATTTTCCGGTATACTGTTATTTACTATGAATGTAAGTGAATTGGCCAGACAACTTCGAGTGCATCCTCAAAAACTTTTGCAAATATTGCCAGAGTTTGGTTTTGATATTGGTGCAAAATCTATCAAAATCGATGATCGTGTGGCGCAACAAATCCAACGTGAATGGCGTCGAATAAAATATATTTTAGATGAACGTGAGCGTAAAGAAAAAGAGGAAGAAAAAGAAAAAGAAAAAGAGCAGCGTCGTGAAAGCGGGGTGGCTGTGTCTATCCCGTCAGTTTTAACTGTACGCCAATTAGCAGACAAATTGCAAACGCCAATCAATAAGCTAATGCTAGAATTAATGAAAAATGGTATTTTGGCTACTCAAAACGAAAATATTGATCACGATACCGCTGTCTTGGTTGCAGAAGAGATGGGGTTTTCTATTGCCGAAGAAGAAGTATTGGCTGTTACTGAAGAAAATACAAGCCAACATGTTCAAAATTTAGAAAAAACTTTAGGAACTGGTGCTACTGTTCCACGTCCACCAGTAATTGTGGTAATGGGCCATGTTGATCATGGTAAAACAAAATTACTCGACGCTATTCGTAGCACTAATGTGGTTGCCCAAGAAGCTGGCGGTATTACCCAACATATTGGTGCTTATCAGGTGGTTTGGAATAATCCAAAAACAAAAGCTCAAACTCCCTTAACTTTTATTGATACTCCTGGCCACGAAGCTTTTACTGTTATGCGTAGTCGTGGTGCAAAAGTTGCTGATATTGCTATTTTGGTAGTAGCCGCCGATGATGGTGTAAAACCACAAACAATTGAAGCAATAAATATTATTAAAGCTGCCAAATTGCCAGTTGTGGTAGCAATTAATAAAATTGATCGTGAAGGCGCTGATCCACAACGTGTGCGAACCGAATTGTCTCAACATAATATTTTAGCCGATGATTGGGGTGGTGATGTGCCAATGGTAGAAATTTCTGCAAAACAAAATTTAAATATAGATAAATTGTTAGATACTTTGTTATTAGTTGCCGAAATGAACGCCGAAAATATTAAAGCCAATCCCGATCGTCCTGCCGCTGGTACAGTAATTGAAGCCCATGTAGACAAAGGACAAGGTCCAGTAGCTACTATTTTGGTGCAAACCGGAACTTTGCACAACAACGATCCCTTGGTAGTTAATGGGGGATGTTTTAGATGTTAGCCAAGCTGGTGATGCGACAGAAATTAATTTAAAAACTAAACGTACTCAACAATCTGGCGCCGAGCAGCGTCCAGTGGTGGCTACAGACGAAAATGATGAAGAAGCCAAACAAATGTATAACATTGTTTTAAAAACCGACATGCTTGGTTCTTTAGAAGCAATTGTTGCTTCTTTAGAAAAAATTAGCCATGATGAAGTGGGTGTAAAAGTGGTAGGGAAAGGTTTGGGTAATATTACCGCCGACGACATTTCTTTAGCAGCCGCTACCGGAGCTACGGTTTTTGGTTTTAATGTTAACACCACTCCAATCGCCACCGAAATGATGCAAAATGGTGGAGTGCAATTTAAGCAGTATCATGTTATTTATGATTTGTTAGATTATGTTAAGGGCGAATTAGAAAAAATGCTAAATCCAGAATTAATTGTTACTGAATTAGGTAATTTTAAAGTTATCGCCCTCTTTCGTACCGAAAAAAACAGTATGGTGGTAGGCGGTAGAGTAGAAAAAGGAAAAATATTGCGTAATTGTTTAGCCCATGTTAAACGTGGTGGTGAAATTATTGGTAAAGGTAAAATTACTAAATTACAAATTAGTAAACAAGAAATGAATGAAGTTCCAGAAGGTAGCGAATGCGGCATCCAGTTTGAAGGTAAATTAAAATTAGAAGTAGGCGATTTATTAGAAGCCTACAAAGAAGAGAAAAAAGAAAAAAAACTTGTATTAAACGTATAAATATTAATTTATTTTTTATGTCTGAAGTAAATTTTACTGATGCAAATTTTAAGGAAGAAGTTTTGGACGCTGCGATGCCAGTATTTGTAGATTTTTGGGCACCGTGGTGTGGCCCTTGTCAAATGATGGGTCCAATCGTAGAAGAATTAGCTCACGAATTTGAAGGTAAGAATATTAAAATTGGCAAATGTAACGTTGACGAAAACGGTGAGACTGCTAGTCGGTATAATATTATGAGTATCCCGTCTTTCATGGTTTTTAAAGGTGGTGAGCCGGTGGATCAGATTACCGGTGGAGTACAAAAAGAAAAATTAGCCGAAATGATTAAAAGGTTTGTCGATTAAGTATTTTATTTTAAAAAAGACGCTTTCAAGCGTCTTTTTTTGTGTTTGCACAATTTTTCATAATTTAGTATAATGCCTTTTGTCTTATTAATGTTTAATTTATATTTTTATGAATAATGCTTTCGAAAATGCCATGACCCAATTGGATCAGGCCGCGAATATCATGAATCTTAACAAAGATATTTATGCAGTTTTAAAACAATCAGATCGTGTGCTTATCGTTTCTATCCCAGTTAAAATGGATAGCGGTGAAGTAAAGGTTTTTACTGGTTATCGTTCTCAATATAATAACGCTATGGGCCCATACAAGGGTGGTATCCGCTACCATTGGAATGTGAGTATTGATGAAGTAAAAGCTTTATCTTTTTGGATGATGATTAAATGTGCTACGGTAAATATTCCTATGGGTGGTGGTAAGGGTGGAATAATTGTAAATCCTAAAGAATTATCCATTGGAGAACTAGAAAGATTATCTCGTGGGTATATTCAAAAAATTTGGCGTGAAATTGGTTCGGATAAAGATGTGCCAGCACCAGATGTGTATACTACCCCACAAATTATGGGCTGGATGCGTGATGAATATGAAAAATTGGTTGGGCATTCTGACCCAGGTGTAATTACTGGTAAGGCTATTCCTAACGGTGGTTCGGAAGGTCGCGAAACCGCCACTGCCCAAGGTGGTGTATATGTAGTAAAAGAATTAGCTAAAAAACTTGGTTTAAACCCATCCGAAACAAAAGTGGCAGTGCAAGGTATGGGTAATGTGGGTGGTTTTATGGCTAAAATTTTGCATGAAGAAGGATATGATATTGTGGCGATCAGCGATTCTAAGGGTGGAATTTATAGCGAAAATTTAGATTTGAATGCAGTGTTTGCACATAAAGAAGCCACTGGTTCTGTACAAAATTTAGAAGGTACAAAAAATGTTACCAACGAAGAATTACTAGAATTACCAGTAGATATTTTGGTGCCAGCTGCCTTAGAAAATCAAATTCATAAAGATAACGTTGATAAAATTTTAGCTAAAGCCATTGTAGAAATGGCCAATGGGCCAGTTACCCCCGAAGCTGATGAAATTTTAAAACAAAAAAATGTTCCAGTGGTGCCTGATGTTTTGGCTAATGCTGGTGGTGTAACTGTATCTTGTTTTGAATGGGAACAAAACAACAAAAATGAGCATTGGACTGAAGCAGAAGTTTTTGCCAAGTTAGAACCAATGATGGTGCAAGCTTTTAATGAAGTTTGGGAAACAAAAGAAAAATACAATGTAGCCATGAGAGTAGCCGCTTTTGTAAAAGCAATTGAACGAGTGGCAGCTAAAATGAAAATTTAATATTTATGCCAGAATTGCCCGAAGTAGAAACGATTAAACGCGATTTATTTAAACGAATCTTGAACCACAAGATTCGTTTGGTTGAAATTCGTGATAAGAAAATAGTAAAGTCCAATAATTTTGTTAAAAAATTAATTGGTAATGAAATAAAGGGTATTGAGAGGCGAGGCAAGTTGTTGATATTTGTTTTAAAAAATAAAGAATATTTATTAGTTCATTTAAAAATGACCGGTCAACTAATGTTTAAAGCTAAAAATAAGTCTGGTAATGTTATAGGCGGACACAGTTTAACAAAAATGGAGGATAATTTTAGTGAAAAATTTACACGAGTGGTAATTGATTTTGGAGTGGGGAAGTTGTTTTTTAATGATATGCGGCGGTTTGGGTATATGAAGATAGTTGGGGAAGAAGAAAAAGAAAAAATTATTACTAAAGATTTTGGTATCGAGCCGTTGACGCCAGATTTTACTTGGGATAAATTTAACAAATTATTTAACAAGCGCACAACGTCTATTAAAGCTTTTTTGTTAAATCAAAAAATTATTGCTGGATTAGGTAATATTTATGCCGATGAAGCTTGTTTTTGTGCAGGAATTAAACCAGACAGGCAAGTAAACAATATAAATTTAGAAGAAATAAAAAAATTATTTAAATGTATACCAAAAATTTTGCAACTGGCAATAAAAAATCGTGGTACTACTTTTAATAGTTTTGTTGATGGCGATGGTCAAAAGGGAAGTCATTTTAATTTTTTAAAAGTTTACGGCAGACACAAAGAAAAATGTAAACGTTGTTCAGAAAAAATAAAGAAAATTCGTCTAGTTGGCCGAGGAACACATTTTTGTCCGGGGTGCCAGAAATAAGGCTGTTTCTTGCTTTTTTATCTATACTTTAGTAAAATTAAGATTACCAATTAAGGTAATTTTTGATATATACTTTTATGATCTATTGAGTCATAAAAATATATATTCCGGAATATATAAAACCAAAGACAATAGTGATAAACCCAAATATTATGTTTTGGATATGTTTCCGTATCCTTCTGGTGCTGGGTTGCACGTTGGTCACCCTAAGGGATATATTGCCACCGATGTTGTAGCCAGAATGAAAATGATGCAAGGGTACAATGTGCTTCACCCTATGGGTTGGGATGCTTTTGGGCTTCCAGCAGAAAATTATGCTTTAAAAAACAAAGTACATCCTTCGGTAGCTACCGAAGAAAATATAAAAACTTTTAAAAAACAATTAGGTTTACTTGGTCTTACTTATGATTGGGATCGCGAAGTAAATACCACTGATCCAGAATATTACAAATGGACCCAATGGGCATTTATTCAAATGTTTAAGCGTGGGCTCGCGTTTGAGTCTTATGAACCAATTAATTGGTGCCCTGAATGTAAAACTGGTTTGGCTAATGAAGATTTGGAAAATGGTTTGTGCGAACGTTGTGGTAGTGTAGTGGTGCAAAAACCGATGCGTCAGTGGGTGCTTAAAATTACCGACTATGCAGAAAGATTATTGAATGATATTGATAAGTTGGATAAATGGCCAACTTCAATTAAAGAAATGCAGAAAAATTGGATTGGAAAGAGTGAAGGGGCGACAGTAAAATTTTCTGTCATTTCGAACGAAGGTGAGAAATCTGCGCTCGAGGTTTTTACCACTAGGCCAGATACTTTGTTTGGAGCAACATATTGTGTAATTGCGCCAGAACATGAATTGATAATGAATCAAGAATCAAGAATCAAGAATTATGACGAAGTAAAAAATTATGTTGAGAATGCAAAAAAGAAAACTACTTTAGAAAGAACTGATTTGCAGAAAGAAAAAACTGGTGTAGAAGTAAAAGGTATAAAAGCAATTAATCCAGTAAATAACGAAGAGCTGCCAATTTTTGTAGCTGATTATGTTTTGGGCGGATATGGTACAGGCGCGATTATGGCAGTGCCAGCTCACGATGAACGTGATTTTGAGTTTGCTAAAAAATATAATTTGCCAATTAAACGAGTGGTGGCACCGCATTTTGTTGATCCTGCTAATCCACCACATTCTGATTTGCCAACTACTAGGCGTAAAACTATTCATGTTATTATTCGCAATCCAAAAGACGGTAAGGTTTTGCTTTTAAATTGGTTTACAAATCTTACTCCAAGTCGTCCACATTTGCATACTTTAGTCCTTGGCGGGATAGAGGAAGGAGAAAATTTAGCTGTGGCCGCAATTAGAGAAGCACAAGAAGAAACTGGCTACAAGAATTTTAAGTTTTTAAAAGAAGTAGATTTAGAAGTTCATACTGAATATTATACTGAACACAAAGGGCAGAATCGCTATGCAGAAATTCATATAGTAGAATTGGAATTAGAAGACGAAGAAAGAGAAAAAATTCCAGAGAGTGAATTAAAAAACCATGAGCCAGTTTGGGTAGAAGAAAAAGAAGTGCCAGAGAAGTTAAATGTTATTGATGGTCCAATAATTTGGGGTGCTTATAAGAATGGTTACTTCGCCTTTACTGAAGATGGTGTAACTGTCAATTCTGAATTTTTAAATAATTTAAAAACTCCAGAGGCGAAAACAAAAATAATTGCCTGGTTGGAAGAGCAAGGCGTGGGTAAAAGAAAAGTACAATACAAATTACGTGATTGGGTATTTTCTCGACAACGTTATTGGGGCGAGCCAATCCCACTTGTTAATTGTGGAAAATGTGGTTGGGTATCAGTGCCTGAATTAGAATTACCACTTAAATTACCGGAAGTAAAAAATTATGAACCAAGTGGAACAGGGGAGTCGCCACTCGCAAATATTGAAAAATGGGTGAATACCATTTGTCCAGTGTGTGGCGGGCCAGCAAAAAGAGAAACTAATACCATGCCACAGTGGGCAGGCTCGTGTTGGTATTACCTCGCATATTGCATGCTTGGAAAGGAAAAAGGAGTAAGGAGTAAGGAAAAATATAAATGGGATAAAGAAAAAATAAATTATTGGAATCCGGTGGATTTGTATGTTGGCGGTGCCGAACATGCTACGCGTCATCTTATCTACGCTCGTTTTTGGCATAAGTTTTTGTTTGATATTGGCGTAGTAGCGAACGAAGAACCATTTACACGTTTGCAAAATGTGGGTTTGATTTTGGCTGAAGATGGACGAAAAATGAGTAAACGTTGGAACAATGTTATCAATCCAAATGATATGGTAGATCAGTTTGGCGCAGATGCAATGAGATTGTATGAAATGTTTATGGGGCCGTTTGATCAGCCGTGCGCTTGGAGTACAAATGGCGTGGTAGGTACAAGAAGGTTTTTAGAAAAGGTGTGGTGGTTAAGTGAAAAAGTTAATGATTTAGAAGATAACAAAACTAATGAGAAAACAAAATTAGATACATTACTTCATCAAACTATAAAAAAAGTTACCGAAGATATTGAAGCGATGAGATATAACACCGCAATTTCTCAGTTGATGATTTTGGTGAATGAGATGTCAAAAGAAAATCAGCTATTTCTTACTCATTATTCCTTACTCCTTCAATTGCTTGCTCCCTTTGCTCCTCATGTTTCAGAAGAATTGTGGTATGAATTAGGGAATAATGAATCCATTTTTGAGTCCGTATGGCCGCAGTGTGATAATGCACTAGCCAAATCAGAAACTTTTACTTTGGCTATTCAGATTAATGGTAAATTGCGTGAGACTATTGAGGTGTCTGCTGATATATCAGAAGAAGAAGCAAAAGCTCAAGTTTTGGCTTTGCCACAAATTCAAAAGTGGTTGGAAGATAAAGAACCAAAGAAAATAATTTATGTAAAAGGGAAATTAATTAGTATTGTAGTTTAGGATTATGTTAGGAGGGGCGAAAGAAAAAATAATTAATTCAAAAAGCAGAACATTTTTATTGTTCTGTTTTTGTTTTATTTTTGGTGTGGGTATTTTTTCTGGTTTCGAACTTGCTGCGTATTGGTTGTATCGTTTGTATTTGTTGTTGTTCTTATTAGGATTTTTATTAATTTTATTTTGGCATAAAATTAACTGGCGATTTTTTTTGTTGGGCGGGGTATTTTTTGTGTTAGGTGGAGCACGCTTTATGTTTTCTGTGCCAGCTGAAGATAATCCGAATTTAATTAAATTTTATAATGGAGAACAAAAGGATTTGGTTGGTTATGTAGCGGATGAGCCAGAAATCGGAATAGATGGGGCGAAGTATGTAGTACAAATTTTAGATAACAATATTTCAGGTAAAATTTTAGTGAATTTACCTCTTTATCCACAATACCAATATGGTGATGAATTAAAATTAAAATGTAATTTACAATCACCAAAAAATTTTGTTGGTAGTAATTTTCGTTATGACAATTATTTGGCCAGGCAGGGGGTTTGGTCGGTGTGTGGTTCACCTGTCATCCTGAGCGTTGGCGAAGGATCTTCGCCACAATCGTTTGGAATTGCGCTAAAAAATAAAATGTTGATACTCAAATCGTATGTAGGCGATAAAATAAACACATTATGGCCAGAACCAGAATCAAGTTTGATGGCCGGGTTGTTATATGGCGCGCGTTCTAGCATGCCAGATGAAATAAAGAATAATTTTAATAAAGTTGGTCTAACTCATATTGTGGCAATTTCTGGTTACAATATTAGTATTATCGCTGCAATTTTAATGGTTAGCTTGATAAGTTTTGGCTTAAATCGTCGACGTGCTTTTTGGTTTTGTATTAGTGGAATAATTTTATTTGTTTTATTTACTGGTGCCACTGCATCGGTTGTGCGTGCCGGTATTATGGGTATTATTGTATTGTTGGCTAATCAATTAGGCAGATTATCGCGAGTAGGTAATATATTGGTTGCCACCGCGGTGATTATTTTACTAATTAACCCCTATGTGTTAATTTGGGACGCCGGTTTTCAATTATCTTTTATAGCCACCATGGGGTTAATTTATTTAAGCCCAATTATTGAAGAAAAGATAAATTTAAATAAAAAATTAGTTGGATTAAAAAGTTTGTTACTAGAAAGTTTGATTTCCACATTGTCGGCCATTATCGCTACGTTGCCACTTATACTTTACCAATTTGGCAGGTTATCTGTTGTGGCACCATTAGCGAATATTTTAATTTTATGGATAATTCCCTGGTTAATGTTTTTTGGTTTTATTTCAGTTGTATTAAGCGTAATATTTTTTCCATTAGGGTTAGTATTAGCTTGGATTACTGGACTAGGATTAAAATATGTTATAATATTAACCGAGTGGTTAGCTGGTTTCTCTTGGTCATCGATTGAGATTAGTTTGCCGATTTGGGGGTTGATAGGGTTGTATGTAATTTTGATATTTGTGATAATAAGAAGTAAAAAGAAAATACATTTATGAAAAAAATAAAAGTTTTATCTTCTTCGGTTGGTTATGATTTGGCCGCTAAAGATTATGATAAGAAAGAATCATATTTAAATAGTTTTGAAACAGACAAATTGTTGCCTTTGCTTGGAGATTTGGACGGTAAAAAAGTTTTAGATGTGGGGGCGGGTACAGGTAGGCTAACATTAAAATTAGCCAAAGCAGGGGCAGAAGTGGTTGCGCTTGATGTGTCAGAGGAAATGCTTAAAAGAATTATGAATTATGAATCAAGAATCAAGGTAGTGATTGGTGATGCAGAAGATTTGCCATTTCCAAATGAGAGTTTTGATTTTGTTACTGCTGCTTTTTTAGTTGTTCATTTAAAAGATTTGGAACGGTTTTTTGATGAAGTTTACAGGGTATTAAAACCAAATGGTAAATTTTTAGTCACTAATATTAATCAAAAAGAACCGCCAGAAGTAAATACAAAAGAGGGGATAATAAAAATAGAGTCATATTATCATCGGCCAGAAAAAGTAGTAGAGGAGTTGGAAAAATTAGCATTTAATATTGAGAAAGAAGAATTTGTTAAAGAAAATGAGGTGTGGATTAATCAAATTATTTTGGCGAGCAAATAATCACTTCTTTACACACCAACCGTTCTTTATATATTACAGGCCAATTGCCTCTTACTTTTTTGAAAAAGTAAGCAAAAACTTCGAGCTGGTGGTTCGTGTCGGATAATTTAGGGTTCATTAATGTTTTTGACTCGAACTCCCCCGCATACTGCGGGGTCAAACAACGAGTCAAATCCGCCCGTAGGGCGGATCACATTAATTCACCTCTAAATTAAACCTCACTCACCAAGGCTCGGGACAGTTGGTTGGCCAACGTTGGCCAGGCGAGCGTTGAGAATTTAGAATGGTAATTAAGAGATGGAGTATGAGTGTCCCCGCAGGGGTTTGGCTCGTTGTTTGAGCGAAGCGAGTTCGAGCCAAAAACGAATACGCAATCCTTAATTAGCGTTCTAACATTCTCATTGTCTCGCGATTTCTTTGAGTCCCTTTCTTATAAAAGAAAGGGACAAGAACGGGTGGTATGTGAAGAAGTATTAAATAAGAAAGATTATGAAAAAAATAATTATAGTCCTATTAATACTACTTGCGTTGGTTTTAGGGCTATTTTTTTATATAAAATTTTATTCTTCAAACAAATTTCAGATTATTTTTTTAAACGTTGGTCAAGGTGATTCTGCTTTGATTAAATTTCGTAATGGCGAAAAAATGTTAGTTGACTGTGGGCCAGATCGAAAGATTCTATCTAAATTAGGGCAATATCTGCCTTTTTACGATCGCACAATTGATGTTTTACTTGTAACACACCCGGATTTAGATCATTATGGTGGCTGTGCAGATATTTTAAAACGTTATCAGGTAAAAAAGATTATTACTAATGGTGAAATCAAAGATTCTGACCCGTTTTTTCAAGTATGGCAAAAAATGGTAATGCAAGAAAATGCAGAAAATTTAGTAGTTTTTTACCCTGAAGAAATAATTATTGCCAGTACCACTTTTAAATTTTTATCACCGGATAATAGTTTGGGTTTAGAAGATAAAATAAAAGAGGGTAATAATAACTCTATTGTTTTTCAATTACAGGATTTGGCTGTTGGTAAAGTTTTGTTTACCGGAGATATGGAATTACCTTTAGAAAATGCTTTGTTAACAAAATATTGCCCAGATTTTACATCTTCTACCTTACCCTGTCCGAGTTTGCAATCCGATTATCTCAAAGTTGGTCATCACGGCAGTGATAGTTCTTCGGGTGATAATTTTTTACAAGCAGTTAATCCAAAAGTATCAATTATCTCCGTTGGCAAAAATACTTTTGGCCATCCTTCGTTTCGAGTGTTACGACATTTAGAAAGAGCTGGTACAGTAATCTGGCGGACAGACGAAAAAAATGATATAATAATTGGAGAAAATTAATAAGTAACAATTAACAATGAAGAATAAATTAAAAATTTGGATAATGGCGTGGGTTGTATTATTAGTTGTTTTTTCTTTACCAAAAATTTGTTTGGCAGCCGAAGTGGATTCGGATAGCGACGGATTAAATGATGAACTAGAATTAAAATTAGGCACCGATCCGAATAATGCGGATACCGACGGTGATAGTTTTAAAGATGGGACAGAAGTATATAATGGTTTTAATCCATTGGCAGGAGATAAAAATAAAAAAATAAAACGGAATGTAGAAGTTAATCTTAATACCCAACAGTTATCATATTTTTTTAATGGTGTAAAAATCGGTGGTATGCCAGTTTCTACTGGATTGCGCGGTTGGGATACACCAAATGGGGAATTCAAGATAATGAATAAGTTTCCTTCCAAACTTTACAAAGGTGTTAATTATTATTATCCGAACACTAAATGGAACTTGGAATTTAAGCGTGGTTTTTATTTGCATGGCGCTTATTGGCACAATCAATTCGGTATAAGGCCTATGAGCCATGGTTGTGTAAACATAGCTTATAAAGATGTCGAAAAATTATATCGTTTTCTATCGGTAGGGGACGTGGTTAAAATTGTAGGCAAAACCCCCACTAAATTGCCGTTAAAAGTTAGTGTAAATAATTAATATGCTCATTGATCAGATTAAGAAGGACCAAGTAGAGGCCATGAAAGCTGGTCAGTCGTTGCGCCTGTCGGTGCTGCGGATGTTAATCTCGGCGGCCAATTACAAGCAAATTGAATTACTACTTTAATCCGGGCTGCATGGTCGGCGCTGCGGGATTCTATGGCCCTTATCTATCCGACAAAGTCTATGGTGATGTTCTCCCGGATGGACATGACTATGACGAATACATAAACGCCGGA
>LBTN01000014.1:0-25298 GCA_000992085.1 Candidatus Magasanikbacteria bacterium GW2011_GWA2_37_8
GAGTCTATGTTTTTCAGGAATTGATTAGTTTATCCCGTAAAGCAAGCAAGGCCCGCTTCATTTGTCTGGTCTCTTTTTCATTAATAAATTTTTTATCTAAATAACGATTATAACTTAAATCAAAATCAATCGGCTCTAACCTAATCTTGTAACCTTTAAAAATTTTCTTTACTAACTCCATCGCTCTTTTTTGTCTAGTATATTCACAAAAAATTGTAACTGCTGGATTTTTTATTTTATTTTTTATAATATACTCATATGCATAAAGAAAATTTTCTAACCGACAGACAGATCTTTTTTCTTTTATATATTTCCATTTTATAGTTTTTGCTTTTACAAATCCCCTATCCGCAAAACTCTTAAATAATCTTACCATTTCTTCTGCTTCGGTGCGTTTGTAGGGTGGATAACAATCAGTTTTGCCGCCACAAAATAAAATAACGGCAGTATTACTAGCAGTTACATCGTAAATTTTGTTAAAAATAGTACCCAAATAGCGGTTATAATTATCATCGATCATTATATTTTTTGGTACACCATAGCCAACTACAACAAAAATTTTCTCCATACTATTTTAACAACCAATTAAATAAATAACCAACGATAGTAATACCAACAAACATTACGCCCGCAAAAATTAGCAATAATTTTTTCTTCATCACCTTTTTTAAAATCATAAACTCTGGAAAAGAAAGGGCGGTTACAGACATCATTAATGCTAACGCCGTACCAATACCAACACCTTTTTCTACTAAAACTGAAACTAATGGAATAACACCAGCAGCGTTAGAATAAAGCGGAATACCAATTAACGTTGCGAGTGGCACAGCATACCATTTTCCCACCCCTGCATAATTAATTAAAAAATCTGCTGGCACATACCCGTGGATCCAAGCCCCCACTCCTACGCCAATAACAACATATAACCATACTTTATTAAAAATATTTTTTGTATATTTAATTGCGTAACCTGTTCTCTCTTGCCAAGTTAATACTTTTTTATTTTCACAACTACATACTTTATTATCGGTTGATAAAATATTTAATAATGTTTCTGATTTAAAATGCCCAATAATATAACCAGTAACTATAGCAATAATTAAACCACTAAACACATACAGTAAAGCAATTTTAATACCAAACATTCCCCACAACAATATTAGAGCTACTTCATTTATCATTGGTGAGGCTATTAAAAAAGTAAAAGTAACTCCAAGTGGTATCCCTACTTCTACAAAACCTAAAAACAATGGCACGGCACTGCAAGAACAAAACGGAGTAATAATACCAAACAAACCCGCTAACAAGTGCGCCCAAAATGGATGGCGCTTGGCTAAAATGGCTTTAATTTTTTCTTTAGAAAAAAACGAACGTAAAATAGAAACCGCAAAAATCATTACTATAAGTAGCAACAAAATTTTTATAACATCATAAATAAAATAAGCAATCACTTCGTGTAAGCGAGTATCCGGTAAAATTAAAAATAAATTGGTAGTAATAAATTCTGATAAAAAATGTAACATACTACTTCTCTAAATATTTCTTTCCTTTTAATTCCTTCGGAAGATAGTCTTGTTTTGCCTCATCACCCTTAAAATCTGGAGTATATTTATAGTCCTTTCCATAACCAATATTTTTCATAAATTTGGTAGGAGCGTTACGCAAATGAATTGGAACACCTAAATGTGACGTATTTTTGGCATCTTCGGCGGCTTTACCATATGCGATATACAAAGCATTAGACTTTTTCGCTAAGGCACAATACACCACTGCTTCGGCCAAATGGACATTACATTCGGGAAACCCTAATTTATGACAAGCATCATAAGCAGCGCTAGCCACCAACAAGGCTCGTGAATCGGCTATTCCAATATCTTCAGCAGAAAACCTAAGTATCCTTCGAGCCAAATATAACGGATCACAACCACCCTCTATCATCCGTGCCAACCAATACAGCGCCGCGTTAGTATCGCTACCACGCATTGATTTATGGAGTGCCGAAATAAGATTATAAAATTCTTCACCACGTTTGTCAAAAATCAAATGGGTTTTTTGTAAAGCTTCTTTAACATCTTCCACACTAATCGTAACTTTACCTCCTACCTTTTGTAATTTAGACTTAAAAGAAAGCTCTAAACCATTTAATGCTGTACGAGCATCTCCACCACTCAAATCAGCCAACAATTTTAAAGCATCTTTTTTAATTTCTACTTTATAATTTCCCAATCCCCTTTCTTTATCTTTTAAAGCTTGTTCTACTATTTTTATAACATCTTTTTCTTCCAAATGTCTTAAAATAAAAACCCGCGAACGCGATAATAATGGGCCGATAATTTCGAATGACGGATTTTCGGTAGTAGCGCCGATCAAAACCAAATCCCCACGCTCTACTAACGGCAAAAGTGCATCTTGTTGAGCTTTATTCCAACGATGAATTTCATCAATAAACAAAATAGTCTTTTGTCTTTCCAATCCATACAAACGGTCTTTAGCTTCTTTAACAACTTTCCTTAATTCTTCTTTACCAGAATCTACGGCCGACAAAACTACAAAATGTGATTTAGTTTGGTTGGCAATAATTTGCGCTAGTGTAGTTTTGCCGACTCCGGGTGGGCCCCAAAACATAAGCGAAGATAACTCATCGTTTTCTACCAACTTACGCAATAATTTGCCTTTTCCAACAATTTCTTCCTGACCAAAAAATTCCGCGAAAATTCGCGGACGCATACGATCGGCTAATGGTTGAGATGGTTTAAACATATTTTTCAAAATTTCTCCACCACCAATCTTTAAATCTCTCCCATCGTCCCCTTTTAACCCTATAATTATCATCAACTAATTCTGCTTCAAGTTTAAAACCCTCAAACATTTTTTGCAGATCTTCAACCATTTCAGTATTTTCAAAATACACACCAGCCTCTTCGTTGTGAGAAAAACTCCGACGGGTAAAGTTAGTACTACCCACAAAACCAGACTTACCATCAACAATAAAAGCCTTGCCATGATTCATTTTTTTTAATAAATAAACCGATGCTCCCGCTTTAACAGTTAAACTAAAAAACGCACCTGTAATCCAATCCATAATTTTATGATCAGCTCGTTCTGGTAAAAATATATTAACACGCACTCCGCGTTTTTTAGCTTGTTTAATCAAACGTAAAAATTTTAAATCTGGAACATAGTAAGGAGATATTAAATCAAAACTATCTTTAGCAACTGCTAAAGCATTATGATAAACACGATGCACATTAGAACGCGATAATTTTATCGGAGAATGCATGATAAATTTTATCTTATCTTTCCAATCTTTAAATTCAACCGATAATTTGGGATGAAGTAAGCGCCAAACTTTTTTCTTATCACCACCACAATAAATATAGGACTTAGCAAAACTCCGTAAAAGTCGACGTAGGGTTACTCCTTGCAATCTAACAAACACATCGTTCCATTCTCGAAAATTAGCCTTGATATTAACCCCACCCAAAAATGCTACTTCTTCATCTACAATCAAAACCTTACGATGATTACGTTGCCACACTCGTCGAAACCAATTGTTTAAGTTCCACTCTAAAGAAAGATGGTTGTACCATTTAAAATCTACTCCAGCCGAACGCAGACGAGCAATAGCATCTGCCGACAAGCCAGCACTACCAATACTGTCTAGAATAATTTTTACATCAAGCCCTTCTTCAGCTTTTTTACAAAGTACATCAATAAACCTTTTTCCACTATCATCATCAATAAAAATATAAATTTCCCAATAGATAGAAAATTTAGCCAACAAAATCGCTTGATACATCGCTTCCCAAGCTTCGCTAGTAACCTGATAAAATTTATAAGAGAAATCAGGAGACATCTTATACTTTAAATGGATTAAAATCAGTTTCTTTATCAAAATAATCTTCTTGTTCTTTTTTCTTTAACCAACCGACAACTTTGTAAGTAATTGGTGTAAACAAAACTTCAACACCGGTTTTGAATAAATAATTAGAAATAATAATTGTTATCAAAGCCGCAGTAGGCATCAAACCAGAAAAAGCAATAACCACAAACAAAGCCGAATCAATCAATTCTCCCACCACAGTTGAACCAACGGTACGCACCCAAAGCCACTTGCCAGCTGTAAATACTTTTAACTTAGCTAGAATAAAAGAATTAGAAAAGCTACCACACCAAAAAGCAATTAAGCTGGCCAATACAATCCGTGGGGTTAAACCCAAAATTTTATTATAAGCATCTTGGTTGCCCCAATCGGCAGCGGCTGGTAACATCCCTACCACAATTAACACTACCGACATTAACGCCGCACAAAAAAACCCAAGCCAAATAGTTTTTCGGGATCGTTTGTAACCATAAACTTCTGTTAAAATATCGCCAAAAATATAACTAAGCGGAAACAGTAGTGTACCAGCATCAAACGTAAACCAACCAAGCGTGGTAATCTTACTTGAGGCAATGTTAGAAATTAAAAGTACTGCTACAAAAAGAACAGTAATAGTATCGAGATGACGATAAGATTTTATTTCGGACATAGATATAAGTTTGAAAAGTTATAAAGTTTGTAAAGCAACAATTCGCGACCATTTACTTTACAAACTTTATAAACTTTTAACTTTATAAACTCTCACCCACCACAAATCCACTAGCCCATGCCCAAGACAAGTTATAGCCACCAATTTCTCCATCAACATCTAACACCTCTCCACAAAAATATAAACCGGAAACTAATTTAGATTCTAAATTATTTGGATCAACATCTTCGGCAGCCACACCGCCAGCAGTAAATTCTGCCTCATTCCAACCGCGAGTGCCAGTTATATTTATTTTACAAGCAGTCAAATTATTTATTAGTTTTTCTATTTCTTCTACTTTTAATTTGTTTACTCTTTTTAGTGGATCTACATTAGATAACTTCAAAATTGTAAAAACAAATTTCATTGGAAAAATCCCCCATAAATTATTTTCAATTGTCTGATCAGGATGTTTTTTGAAACGTACTGCTAAATATTTTTTTACTTCTAAACTGTTCTTATCCGGAAAAAAATTTAAAACTACCTCTGCAAAATTTTTATGATTACGATTTAACTCAATCGAAAATCCTCGACTAACAGAAAGAATGCCAGAACCAGACAAACCATACTGTGTAAACAAAACATCGCCAACAACATTATCAGCTTTTTTATTATTAATATAAGCAGTAATTTCGGCTTCTAGTTTTGTACCCTGCAAAGCTTGTGATAACTCATTTTTACCTACCAGTGGCACACCAGATGGGACTGGCTCGATAATTCTGTGCTTAAAATCATGCGCCAGATCAAAGCCAGAACCGTCGGCGCCAAGCGCGGGATAAGATTTTCCACCAGCAGCCAAGACTAGTTTATCTGCCGTATAAACAACCTCTTTATTCTCACAATTACCAGTTAAAACAAAAACTTTCTTATCTTTTTTAACACTAAGCACCGTAGTATTTAAAACGCTTTCAATATTCAACCTTTCTATCTCGCTTATCAAAAGCGCAACCACTGCTTTAGCCTGATCATTTTTGGGAAAAATCTTGCCAGAAGCACTTTTTGTTTCTTCGTATAGTTCTAAACCCAAACCATTAAAAAACTCGGTAATTTCTTTATAACCAAATTGTTTAAATACTGATTCGATAATTTTTTTATCACCAAAATATTTTTTTGTTAAATCTTTGGTTAAATTTTTATTGGTTAAATTACAGCGTCCGGCCCCACTAATCAAAATCTTTCTACCTAAAGCAAAAGTCTGGTCAATAATAGCAACCGATAATTTGGGATTATGGCGTTTAGCAGAAATAGCCGCCATCATACCGGCCGCACCACCACCGATAATTATAATGTCAAAAGATTTGTTTGTTTGATGCATAATTCATTAAAATTGTCACCTAGGTGGTACGAAGTCTAGGACACTCCGAGGAGTGAATCTCTGTCTAAATCGTCCAACAGGACAGAGATTCTTCACTTCGTTCAGAATAACAACGTATGTTAAGGTTGCAAAATATCTTCAGTACGACCATTAATAGAAATTACTACATTTTGTACTGTTGGGAATTCATAAGCAACACCGTTTGTAATTTTCAAACTATTTAATTTAACCCCAGGGTTAATAGCAGTAGAATATTCAGCAGTTTTTTCTAAATCATCCACACCAGCTAATAATAATTCAATTGCCTTTTGTCCGACTGCTGGAGTTTTTGTAATTAAACGCTCTACTGGAAATACTAATGAACAATCTTGGATATTGGGGTTAAGCCTAGAATTACTAAAATAAATATTAATTAGAGTTGTATCTTGGGCCGGAGAAAATTTTACTGGCATAGAAACACTTGATTCAAATTGTGGCAAACCAGCTGGATTGTCGGCCGAAAAAACTACTGTTCCGCCATTTGGAGAATTAGTTGGAGTAACAAAATTAATAGTTGCGACAAAGGGAAGTAGTTTATTCGCGACCATCCAATCAGCCTTGGCACCAGCAAGACCCACCCCAATTTCTTTGCCATTTTCATCAAGTAATTTAACTGGAAAAACCGCTTCAAAAAACCAAGAACTTGGCGCCAATCCTTTGATTATAAGCGGAGATGAAACAGGGGCGCCAGAAAGCGGAGTGTAAATTTGTAAAACATCGTTGTTATAACGCAAAATCGTAGAGGTTGGCACTTCGCGGTCAATTTGGCTATCGTAGGGCGTATTAGTTGTAATAACAGTATTTGTACCATCAGACAAATCTTTGTTACAGCCTTCGGTTGGTTTGGCGCTATCAGGATTACCATGTTTTACCCATTCTCCATTTGTACAAACCCAATTGTCTTCTCCCAACCAAAATCTAGCTACTAATAAACCAGCACAAAAAACAAAAATAATAACCAAAAAAATTGATAATTTACGAGACATAAACAAATTATTTAGTATTAAAACTACTGGGTAGTTTACATCTAAAATTTGATTTTGGCAAATACTATAATAAGCTAGTAACAAACCATAAATAAAAATTACCTGAAAATTACAGGTAATCTAGACTCTTCTTTATTTGATTATTGTGCCACACTTTTACGTTAGTACCTATAAGTACCTACAGACAACTTTTTTCTAAAAAATCAATCTTACTCTATTTGCAACTGCAGATGATTGGCAACTAAAACACCATTTCTTTCTAATCTGTCGGTCTTACTAGCAACGGCAGCCAGCTCAGATTCTAGATGCTGGTGTAACCCAACAAAACCATCGACATGATTTATAATTTCTTCACGAACTTTTCTAAACTCTTCTTTTTGTTCTTCTACATGTTTATCAAATTTTCTTTCTAGACCATCAAACCTACCTTCTAGACCATCAAACCTACCTTCTAGACCATCAAACCTACCTTCTAGACCATCAAATCTACCTTCTAGACCGTCGGACCTGACTTCTAGACCATCAAATCTACCTTCTAATTTATGAAAATCTTCCTTATTTACCGAATTATCCTTAAGAAAATTCAATATCTCTAACATGTCTTTTATGGTTTGGCTATTTTCCTCCATATATTTACAGATTAAACTTTAGTTAATGTATTATATTATCTTCTAACATTCCTGTCAAACATAGATAGTTTTAGGTTGAAGTCGCAAAAGACAGCCAGAGATTTGGTTCCCAAGGATGGGCAACGCTAATAAAATTATCCATGGTGGTATTGATAAAGTTTAATGCTGGTGGTGGAATATCTAAAGAATAAACCCCGTAATCCAAATTCATAAATAAAGTATTATTTAAATTTAATTGTCCACCACTAACCGCGATACCAATAATATTGTTAAAATTAGGTTTTGTCACATAACCAATAGTGCTGTTATTAATATTCACAATTGAATTTCTTAAACGAACACTGTTTCCTGGTGGACGACTTTCTAAAAACTGACAATTGTTAAAAGTTAAATCCGAATTATCTCCCACCACTATTCCATTCCATGAACCACCACTGGCATCCAGATTACCAGAAATAAAATCAACGTAATTTAAATTACTAGTAGAACTGGTAAATATTAATCTGCCCCATGGATCGGAAGTGTTAAGTGGTAAAAATTTAATTGGCTGATCGGCTGTACCATTTGCATTCACTGTGCCATCAACTGTAATGCTAGCATAGCGCGGCATTCGCAAGGTTACACCGGGTTCGATAGTTAAAGTAACGCCAGTAGGAACAGATAAAGAACTAAGTGAATAAATCGAACCGGCCACAAAAGTAGTATCGGTTGCTAACATAGTATTTAACAAATACAGCGAATTTAATTGATTGTTTTCATACACCACTTCTTTTGTTTCTGGCCAAATGTTGTAAACCACCACTGGACCCAAGCTATTGGTAAAATTAATAAATCGACTGCTAGTTATTGTTAGGGCGCCATCAGCAACATCAACCCCGATATCACCGCCATCAAATTCGCTATTATTAATATTCACCGCACAGGTTTTTGTATAAACACAAGTACCTTGGCTAGACAAAAATTTAACCCCCGATAAATTTACAACTGCATTATCCGCCCGCACCACTTGTTTAACACTAGGTGTGTACATTTGGGCACCTGGTGGTCTAAAAGCATAACCGCCATAACGAATTTCCATATTATTTATATTTCCCACCGCCCCGCTATAAAACTGCAAACCCTGCATATCACCAGATTGAGGCACGATTGTACTCCACGACGAACCAACAACAGTATTATCCAATATATTAGCAAAACTCTGATCACGGCCGGAAGTTAAAATTACTGGTTCGCCAACAGTACCATTAATTTGCAAAGTACCACGAACATCTATTTTTGCTGCCGCATAATTACTTTTAATTATTACCCCTGGTTCAATAACCAAAGTCATACCAACTGGAATTTCGTAGGTAGATAAAATATATGGGTTATTAGCTTTAACAAGCGTAACCACATTGTCTTCTTGGCGATCTTTTAAAGAAAGAAAGCCGAAATTAGACATTTTGGGTGTACCATAAACTGGGCCACCGTTGTAGGTGCGCGGAACATAACGCGGCCCCTGATTGCTTTGCCAGTTGGTTGGATTGTTACCACTTACAGTTGTGCTAATCCTTTCCATTGTCCGATATTTCACATTATCGCCCTTAAACCAACCACTACCACAATCTACCTCATCAATTTTCTCACCCGCTGGATTAAATAATTCAATTTTTTCTCCAGTATTTTTAAAACCATATTGCAAAGAATAGATTACATCGGCCGCCACTTCTCGCACCGATTCGTCACGAGTACGTTCAAGCAAATAATATCCATGGGCAGGAATAACAGCATTTTTAATGGTGCTAAAATTAATCGTTCGCCCACCAACTTTTATCTGCCATCTAGCAGAAGCGGAAGTACTGGCAAAAACAATATCCTGATCAGTGTTGTTGTAAAATTCAATCCACTCATCATCGGCATAACCCATCGCCCCTGCCCAAGCCACCTCGTTAATTACCACATCACCACGATAATTTATTATATTAGCAGAAGGCGCAGTCGATTCATTACTCCAAGCCGAAGTATTACCCAAAATATCTATCGCTCGCACTCGAAAGAAATACGATTCACCACGAGTACCAAAAAAATCATACTGGTTAGTAGTGGTACTTAAAACTAAATTTTGCCAATCAAACGAAGAAGTAGAAAAATCTAAATCATAATATGTAGGCGATAAAACATCCACACCTTGCCAAGTAATTTTTAAATTTGTAGAACTTAGGCCACTTTGATTTTCGATTTGAATAGTGGGAACGGGTGGCGGATCGTTGTCTAAAACATAATGAATAATACTGGATCGAACCGAAGTGTTACCCGCGCTATCTTCGGCAGAAAAATAAATATAATTATGGCCAGGATTTAAATTTAAATTAACATCAACTGTAAAATTAAAATCTAAATCAAGATGAACACTAGACGACGAAATTAATAATTCTTGAATTGGCGATGCATCATTATTTAAAGTTGGGACATTATACACAAAAACTTTTACAGTATCGGTACTAATAGTTATCGGAATTATTTTTTCAGTAGAAGTGGTGTAAATTATATTTGAAAAATTAACAGCAAAAGTTGGAACAGACGGCGGGGTGGTGTCGGCCGAAGGGGTTGGTGGTGGTTCGATAATTGGATCGGTAGTAGTGGTTGTTGAAGTGGAAGTATCGGTATTATCGGTTGTATAGCAACAGGAGTCGGTGTAAGGGGCTGTGGTGGGGCTACAGGGGTGTTTGGAGGGATAATACTACCAAAAGGTTGCTCTATCACCTCTTGAATTGCATTTACGCTAGGCAAGGGTTTAACAGCAACTGGTGATGATGGTGTGGCAACAGGTGTAATTTTGGGTTCGGTGGTGACTGTGCGAATATCTGTAACTGGCGGCAAAGAATTATCGCTTAATTCACCCTGTGTTTGCCCATAAGCAGTATCAACTGCTGGTTTAGCAGAAGTAAAAAGATTTAAAATACTCTCCGCCCCAGTAATAATTTTCCCCAGCAAACTGTTCCCTACCCCAAGCAAACTAATTCGATTTTGTTCTAAAGCAACATCTTGTTTTTTCTGGGTTTCATCTAGGAACAGTTTAATTACACCAGCGCTATAGCCGACGGCACGAGGGAGGAGGTGGGTGGCGTAGTCGGTGAGAATAATACCGTTCTCAAATGGATCTAATTCTTTAATTGGTTTACTACCTTTATTCAATAATGACAGCCAGTCCAATTCAGCTTCAGAAACGAAAACTATATATTTATTTTTTTCTCCATCTAAACTACGATTATAATAATAACTATTACCATTAATTACAAATTTCTCTTTTACGACAATATCAATTATTTTATATTTACTACTTAAAATTGTACTATCACTATAAAAATTATTATTTGAATATGTAGCCGAATTATCAAAAGCCTCATTTAAATTGCTAACTGATTTAAAAACTAGTTTTGATTGAATATACGGCAAAATACTACTCCAATTATTTTTTACAAATTGTTCATAAGAATCTGGGGGCACTGCGTGAATATCATCGCGCGTATGTGCTGGTACCGACATATCAGCAATTAAATGCAACACATGCCCCAAAGCTTTAAACGCTTTTTCTTTATCACCATTAGCAAAATCACCTAAAGCACGATTCCAACTTTGATCGCCTAAAGAAAAATTTCTCTGGGCAGAAGAATCTGTTGCCCAGTCTTTGGCAGATAAATATTGATTTTTTAATCCACGATTATACATTGGATCATAAAAATGATTCAACCAGCGTGTTGGGGTGTCTTCTTCCTCCGCACCACATTTTATCCAATCAATTTCTTCGTTTGTTAAAGTGGTATTAGGAAATTTTGAATTATATAATTGTGTGGCTAAAATTGCAATATTTGGGTGGGCCACACTCGTATCATAACAAAAAACCCGATCATACATAACCGAGCTTATTACTATAAAGCTAATTACAAAAATAAAACTGATAACGAAAATACGCTTTACCCTCCTTGAAAACATATAAAATAAATTAAGCGTATTTGTCATCCCGAGCCACGTCGAGGGATCCCTCCACTCGCTTTGACTCGGTCGGGATGACAAATACAAAAATTACAAAGATTCAATCAACCAAACTCCTTGAGAATTTTTAACAAACTTAATTATGTGACCAAATTTTTCTCCACCTATCACATCAAAATAAGAATAAGTCGCTACTGCTACATCCACTTTTTCTAATTTAATAACTTGTATATTCTCAATCATTTTTTCCAATAAATTATTTTCCTTGATAGTTAAAAACCCGCTCTTCATCCTATCCCAATGTCATAAGTAATATACTGTGGGTACAACTTATTCAACTCCTCCAAACTATAATCCCTATAAGGAAAAGTTGGCCTAGCAGTACCAGTATCCACCCTGGCCATTCTATTTAAAAACCAACCATAACCAGCAAAAATCATAACTGCACCAACCACCAAAAATAAAAAAACCGCCAACGAAAATTTAATTGTGCGGGATAAAGTCATAGATCAAAAAATTAAACCGTAATTTAACTATTTTATTTTAAAAAAACAACCTACGTATGAATGCAAGTTGTTTCACCCCCTCCTCCTTCAATAAACACATTATACCACATTTTTATTTTATCGCCCAATATCTACCTGTGGATAACTTTATTTACCAACTTTTTTACCTTCTAAAAAAGGAGATCCAACAGCAATAATATCATACCCTATTTCCCCAAGTTCTTTGTACTGGTGCGACAATATTCGTCTTCCATCCATTATAAGAGGTTTTTTACCTAATACCACTAATACCTTATCCAACTCTCTAAATTGCGGCCAGTCGGTAGCAATAATTATTGCGTCACTTTTATCAATTGCCACTGTTTCGTTATCATAATATTTAATAACCTCTGATTCTGGAAATAATTCTTTAAACCAACCTAGGGCTGCCGGATCAAAAATATTAATTTGTTTTACTTTCTTTTCTAATAAAAATTTTACTATTTTAATACTAGCAGAATTTCTAATATCATTAGTATCACGCTTAAAGGCGGTCCCTAGTAACGTGACTACTTTATCGCCCCAATTAAAATTTGCTTCTTTCTCAGCTCTATCTAAAAATGTTTGTAGTTGTCGATGGTTCGCAGAATAAATTTCATCTACCAAATCAACTTTTTGACCAGCGGATTTTAATTGATGTAACAAAGATCGCGAATCTTTTATTAAACAACTCCCGCCAGCATACAAACTATCATACAAACCCCAACTACCAATTCGCTTGTCGCTGGTTAAAATTTTTCTAACATTTTCAAATTTTACATTATCAAAAGTTTCACAAGTGCGCCCAACCACATCAAAACAAACCGCCAACTTATTAAACAATACAAAATTTGCCAGCAATTTCCCTGCGGCCGCTTCTTCGGGGCTTACTTCCAAATATTCTACTGTTGGTGAAGAAAAAAAACGTTGATATACAACCCGCATTACTTCAAAATCTTTTTGGCTATTAGCGCCAACCACTATTCGATCTGGTTTTAAAGAACCAGATATGGCTTTGCCTTCTACTAAAAACTCTGGGTTAGACACCACACCAAAATTATTAACACCAGCTTTATTTAATAATTCTTCAGTTTTATTTACCATATCAACTGGTACTGTGCTTTTGTTTATTATTACTATATATTTTTCTTGTTTTCCTTGATTACGTTTTACCAAACTCTCTGCTAATTTTTCGGCAGCGGTAAAATAGTAGGATAAATTGCTTTCCCCTGTTTCGGCAATCTCAGGAGTTGGCAAACACATAAACACAGCATCACCATCATTAAGAAAACTTTCTACTAAATTATAATCAAAGGTAAATTTAATTCTTTCTTTGTTTCGAATCAATAAATCAGCTAACCCTTCTTCAAACAAGCAAGATTGAATTTGATTGTAATCGCCAGAACCAAGTTTATCAATCTTGGTTTGATCAATATCGTATACCAAAACATCATGCCCGCTATCTGCCGCCACTGCTGCCGAACAAGTACCCACAAACCCAGCGCCAATATATATTAATTTCATAAATTATTTGATAATACTTTTATAAACCTCTTCTACTGCTTGATACATTTTTTCTAAAGAAAAATTTTGTTTAACTAATTCTTTTCCTTTTGTACCAAGCTGTAACCTTAAACCACTATCGTTAACCAATTTTAATATAGCTGCCTGTATTTGTCCAATTTCATTTTTAACCAAAACACCATTTGTTTCGTTTACCACTTCGCTAATTCCACCAACATTACTGGCTATAACAGGCAACCCACAAGACATGGCTTCCAAAATTGTATAAGGAAAACCTTCCCAAGCAGAGATAAAAACAAAAATATCAGCTTGTTTAAGTTCTTTAATAACTTGTTCTTTAGATAAATCACCTTTAAATTCAACATTCACTTTTTTTTCTTCTGCCAACTTCTTTAAAAAACCTTCTTTTAACCCACCACTCACAATAGTAAATTTAATATTATCTTTAATTGTTTGGGGTAAAAGACTAATTGCTTCAATGGTTAATTCTGGACGTTTTGGTTCGGCCAAACGCCCGACAAAAATAAGATTAATTAAGTTGTTATTACGATCCACAGGCTCATTAACTTCTGTATCAACACCATTATAAATAAGTTTAAATTTATTTTCTGGAGCAAGATGGTATTTTAATCCCAAATTTTTTACAAACTTTGATACACAAATATATACATCGGTGTATCTAGCGGTAATTTTTTCAGCCAATAAAACTGACAAACGCACTAATGGATTCATTCCTAAATTAAAACCCCAACCATGAGCAGTATAAACGGTTTTTATTTTTCCTCTTATAGCCAATCTTCCTAAAAATGCGGCGGCCGAACTATGGCAATGCACTATATCTGGTTTAAATTCGACTGTATATTTTTTTATTTCTTTAATTGCTTTACAAATCAAAAAAGGATTAGCACTGTTGCTAAAATACTTATTTATTGCAAAACCAACGCCTATTCTTTTACACTCCTCTTCCAACCACCCACCACCCCGACTCATCACTACAATCTCAAAATCTTTTTCTTTAAAATATCGACAAAGATCGGCGACATGAGTTTGGGCACCACCAATTTCTGATTTGGTAATTAAATAAAGAATTTTCATTTAAGTAAATTTAAATAAGCAAACAAAATCCTTAAATAAGCTTTTAACAAAGCTAATAAAAAATTTGGATATAACTTTTTATACTTTTTTATAATTTTTAAATGCTCTTTCGCAGAAATAACTCTATTCTTCCATGTAACGTTGGATGAATGACGACGATAATACACTAATATATCTGTTAAATTCGCAAATTTCCCTTTTAAACCCATCCTTAAAAACAAATCATAATCTTCACCAACACTAAATTCACCATAACCGCCAACAGACTCTGCAACTTTTTTTCTAAACATGACTGATGAATGAACAAACTGATTACTTGATAATATCTTTTTTCTAATTTCTTCATCTTTATTTTGACGAATTACTACGCCAATCTCCTCTTCGTTTTCATCAATTACTTTAGCCATACCACCAACTAACACACAATCTTTATTATCTTTCAAAAAATTTATTTGTTTTTTTAATTTACCAGAATCACTCCAAATATCATCACTGTCTAAAACCGCTATTAAATCACCTTTGCAAACTCCCAGGCTCTTCAACCTGGTTTTATAAATACCTAGGTTGTTTTCGTTTATTAAAAGATGTATTCGCTGATCTTTTTTTGCATATTGTTCTATGATCAATCTGGTATTATCCGACGAATAATCATCGATTATCACTAACTCCCAATCAATATAACTTTGTAACAAAACACTTTCTATCGCTCTAGAAATAGTTTTTTCACAGTTGTAAGCAGCTATTGTTATACTAACTTCTGGCATATCAACGATTCATCATTTTAAATATTTCCCTAAATCTTACTTCATAAGTATGTTCTTGTACAGTCCTCTTATAACCGGCTTCAGCAATAGTCACTCTTTCATTATCATGATTTAAATAATATCTAACTTTATCCACCAATTCTCTTTGATCTTTATAAAAAACCATTTCTTTATCAGGTTTATAATAATCAAATATATTATCAGCCAAACCAGAAATTAAAAATCCGCCACAACCTGGTATCTCAAAAGTTCTACCTTTAATTTGTTCTCTTCGTCTACCTAAAAATGATTTTATATAATTAGGCCACTGCCAAGGTAAATTAATTTTATATTTTCCCTGTTTTTTAGATAATAAAATTTTCCCCAAACTATTCATATCTATGCCACCGCTGGATTTAGTCGGATTTAAATTAATTTTACTCTTACTAAAAATTTCAATCATTTTTTCTTGTGAAACCCGACCATTAGGCCAACCACCACCATAGCAGTCAACCTTTATATTTACCTTATTTAGTTCCTCTACTATTTTTTTTCTATCACTATGCGGTTGTCCAACAAACGATACCTCATGCTCATATTTTTTATTTGGATCACCGGTGGAAAATTTTGGATTATACATAAAATGATTACAAGCCCATTGTGTATGTATAATATTTAGACAACCTATTTTTTTGTATTTTTCTACCGCCTGGGAATCAGTGGTAGAAATCCAAGAAAAATTCGGTGCATAAAAACGAGAAAATATTGGAAAACGCCAATGATCATCGGCAAACCAATTGTAAGTAAGCACACCAGAACTAGTTATCTTTTTTATTGTTTCTGAATAGATTTCATCCGTAAAAAGAAAAAAGAAACATAAGTCTGGCTTCTCCTCTTTTACTACCATTAATAATTTTTTATTCATTTCTTCTTGGCCTACTTCTAATAAAATTTCATCAAAAGGAAAATAAATAACTTCATGTCTACCGTCGTCCATTTTTATAAGCGAATCATAAAAATTATAATGTTCAAAACTAAAACCTCTTTTCGGTATTCCGTAATCAAATTTTAAAGCAATATACAATATTTTCATATTTCAAGAACTCTATTTTTTATTAATTCTACTTTTTCTTTTGGAATAAAAATCAAATTATCGTATAGATAACTACTTTTTACTTGATGTTCAGTCAAATCACCTTTTATAGAAAGTTCAAACGGTGAATAATTATGATTTAACAAAAAATTAATTGACTTCTGACAATTATCTTGCCACTCTTCTTCTCCCGCAACTTCGATACTAATCACTGGCCGCGCAGTACTTAATAAATTTTCCATACCTTGTAAAATAAGATGCTCTGCTCCTTCTGCGTCTATTTTAATAAAGTTAGGAATAATTTTGTTTTTTTCACAATAATCATCTAAAATAATGGATCTAACAGTAATTGATACAGCATCTTTTTTCAAAAAATTCATATTAGACGCAGTTCGGCTTTTGAAACTATTAAAAGCACTATAGCGAGGACCGTAATCAACAAAATCAATATTTTTTTCTTCATTTAAAACGGCAAAATTATTTACATACACATTTGGATGTTTGTGTGAATTCTCTAATAAAGAGCTGAATGTTCTGGGTGTAGGTTCAAAACTATGAACCGCTCCAGTGGTACCCACAAGATCAGAAGCCAACATAGTGTAAAAACCAACATGAGCACCAACGTCTATAAATATATCGCCTTCTTTCAGATAATTAATGAAGAAATTGGTTAAATTTGCTTCAAAAAATCCATAATAATAAATTGCATTCCCTTCTGGCAAATAATAAGTCATGGTATCCCCCCAGAAAGTTTTAGAACTTACTTTAAATGGTTTTAAATATGAAACAGCCGCCATTATATAAAACTTTAAAGTCCTCCATGGGTCGGCTAGAAAACGCTTAAATCTAGAATAATTAAGTTTAAATAAATCGTATCGTTTTAACACCATTTGTTTTACTGCTATACGGTTTTGTTTGTTCATATATATTGTTTTATATTTTTTATAAAATCCTTTAATTTAACAAAAATTTTGTTATAAAAATAATTATTTACCCAATTACCTGGTCTGATAATTTTTTCATTAAAACCTGATTCAAAATCTAACCCATAATATTTATTATAAATTTCCAAAAGATCTCTGGCTTGCTTTTCACAGCTTAAATGTTCAACTATATATTTTCGTGGTTTAAAATTAAACCACCCTGCTTCCATTGTATCCAAAGCATTTGGTAAATCTAAAATATTATTAATTTTGATACCACAATTATTATCAAAATATTCAGACTATCAAAGGAACCCCGCAAGACATAGCTTCTTCAAGAGCAATACCTTGGGATTCGTGTCGACCCAACCAAATACCATATTTTGACTCTGCTAATACTTTTTTATATTCACCCTCTGTATAATCACGATAAACAATTAATTTATATTTTATTTTTTTATTTACCAAAAGATTTTCAACAAATTTTAATTCTTCTGCAAACCGCTGTTTATAATACACCATTACAACTTTTTTTTCTATCTTACTAATATTAAAATCATCTGTATCTATCCCTACCGGCCACACTTCCATAGAGCTACCATTATAGCCATAACGTAACCAAAAATCTTTTATCCACCTTGAGGGATACAAAAAAACCGCCCGTTTAATATTAAGATTACTAGGTATATTGTCGGGTTTAATAAACAAATTTGGTCCTACTACTATACTAATATCTGACGGTAAATCCTTTATAAATTTCAAAGCATTTATATCGTCATGAATCCACAGTCTTTTACAAGAAGACAGGCTTTTATTAACCACATATGGGTACCCCAATTTCTCCAAGCCTTTAATCGTGTTTAATACTACTTTCTGTGGGCCACTAATACGACTTGATAAATAAGATTTAGAAATAATATTAATCATACTTTTTCAATTTGTATAAAAACTCCCCAGGTCTTTAAATCATCATCGTCTAAATTAAAAAATTCTGAAGACAGCTGTTCTCGAGAGATACCTTGATCTGATTGGTATTTTATGGAATTCAAAATTTTAAATCCAAATTTATTTAAATAAAAAATATGACTTGACAATGGTTGGCGATTAATTAAGAAAGGTCTGCCCCCAACGATTAATTTCCAAATAAAATTTGAATAACCCCAATGCCCATTATTAACTCTAGCAGTACCGTGACAACGAAAATCTATCATGTGCGACATAAAACCTTTCGGTTTTAGCCAATGATTCATAGCTTTATATGTCAACTCTAAATCATTAACATGTTCTAGAACAAATTGTGAATAAATAAAATCTACACTATTTTCTTTTATTACTGCTGAACTATGCCATGGAGCAAAATAATTTATAAAATTTCCATTAACTGATGAATTTATCAATTCTTCTTTTATAACACCCAAACGTTCTGGATCCAAAGATTTGTCTAAAATATCATCTGATAAAATATAATCAGGAAAATTATAATTATCCAATTTTGGCAAAATATTAGGAAACTCATTATCATCAGGTATTTTTTCTTTATTTTTAAATAATTCTATTAATTCATCAAAAATTTCAATATTTCTATAATTATTTATATGTTTAAATGCATCCAAAGCAAAATATTTATCAGAACCAGACAAAAGGGCTGACAACCCTATACCAATAGAGTCTCCAGGACCAATCTCGGCTACTACCCTGGGTATTATTGATATATTATTCTTTTTAGCCAATACCATATGCCTAAGCCAAACAGAATAACAATATCGAGCAGAAGTTGTACCGCCCGTACCTCGACAAAATAACTTATAAGTACCGGGGATAAATGTTATCAATCCTTTAATCAAGACTTTAAATGGCAAGAAATTTTTATTCATAAAAATTTTATAAATGCTTTTAAAAAATAATATAAACCACGCGCATTGATATAACTAAATTTAAAAAGATTTAGTTGGCTGCATTTTTTAAGCAAATTTATATACCCACCAAGACTACTAGAAAAATTCGAGGCTGATTGTAATAAATTATTAGTAGACCACTTAAAAAAAAGTTTCTCATCTAATTTTGTTAATGGTTTGGGTAAGGAATTAAAATAAAACTTAAATAAATTAATAATATAATCAAATATTTTACAATCATCCGTTTTTGCAACCTGCCCAGGATGCATACGATAATTTACTAAAGGTTCGTCAATTATTCCAATTTCACCTTTTTTTGATAATTCTACCAAAAATGGACGGTCGAACCATTTATTGTATTCTAAAGAAAATGATTCGGAATCAATCATACAATTTGTTCTATACAAAACAGTATCAAACGCTAAATGAAAATTATTTAATAACAATCTAGTTAATTCAACAGAATTATAAACACTAAACTTTACTTCTTTTGGTAATTCTTTAAATTTATCCATGTCGGATGAATCATGAACAAACCTTAGATTCGTCCCTACCCACAGCAAATTATAATTATTTTCTAAAACCTTTAACGTTCTTTCTAAGAGTTGTGGGTGCATCGTATCATCATCGTGAAAAATCATTACATATGGAGAATTAAATTGGTATTTAACCACTTTATTAAAATTCCCTAATTGCCCAACGTTGGCATCGTTTTGTATGAAACTTATTCTAGAATCACAAAATTGATTAATTAAATTTGCAATATTATAATCACTATGATTATCAAAAATAATTATTTCAAAATCTTGAAATGTTTGATGAAGAATACTTTCTAAACATTTGATTAAATAATCTTTTCTATTATACGCTGGTATCGCAATGGTAATTTTTTGCATAAATTACTTATCTAAAATCTAGCTTATTTATTTTCAATTTCTTTAATTATTTCCTCTTTCTTTATAATATATTGATTTTCTATACTATCTATAGTTATATTATTTTCAATTTCGTATAATCTAGCAAACATCATAAAACGAAAAAATGACATCGATAGAGCTGAAATTAACCCCACGCTACCATTCTTATATCCATTTCTATAGTATATATAAAAATACCGCAACATGCTAACAAGCATTCTAAAAATACTAAAACGTTTTTTAACAACAAACCTCTCGTTTGCTTCTATATCAGCAATCCGCATATGATTTGTGACAAATTTTTTTATATCATAAACACTGAAATGGCGAATAGAATATTTTTCTTCCATAGGTAATTTCAAAACTTCATCAGCAGAACCAACGAATCGACCAATACCATGAACATAATTATCAGAAAAATCAACATAATCCTTCATAAAAAATCTAGGAGAATAACCTTTTTCCATAGGATAATCGGTTTTACCAAGATTGTATGTATTTATAGGCAAAAAAACATACTTGTAAATATCAGACTTGGTTATTTCAACTAATTTATCTAACAAACTTTTTGGCATAAAATTATCAGTATAACCCCAAAAAACCCAGTCAGTATTAACTAACGGTTTGATAAAATTAAACATTTCTTGATTTTCAGCGTAATAAATTTTTAATTTAGGTCTAACAACAAATCTGCCGCCGAGCTTTTCCGTGATTTCTTTAGTTTTATCTGTACTCCCATCGTCTAGCACTAAAACTTCTCCATATTTAATTAAGTTTCTAATTACAAAACCGATTCTTTTTTCCTCATTATAAGTAAAAATTAAAAAGGTGATATTGGTTTTCATATTTTAATATCATTAATTTTTTTCCTAATATCTCTAACTGATTTAATAATAAAGTTTGGAATAATAAAAATTATTAAAGCAAGTACTAGATAAAAAGGGCTTTTATAAAATTCTTTACACAATCTAAATAAATTATTTTTAGTAGTTTTTAAACCGTTGCCTTTAGCACGCAACAAGATGATGATTAATTTTTTAGGAAATTTAGATAAGCAAAGATTTACATATCCAACATTATACCCAAAATTTGGCAACCTTTCTAAAATATTTTTCCAATTTATAAAATAAAAAAATTCAGTCCCATTTTTCACCCAATCACAAGATTCTAACGTTGCAATCATAGGAAATCTTATATGTGCCAAAGGTAATGTGGATCTAGCAATCATTTTTAAAGCAATTTCATAATAAGACCAACCAGGTAAATACTCTTCTCTGTCGACATCTAACCAAGCTTTTCTATTAAAAATTATAGAAGACAACAAGCCTATACAAAATCCGCGTTCAAAAAAATCATTAAACGATTTGGCAGAAAAAAATTCTACATTATTTGAACACTCTCTTTCCTGTAATACAGTTTGCATATTAACAAAAGTTTCGGTTTCAATTGTATAAATAATAACATCATTTTTTTCTAAAAAATTTAATTTTCATTAACAAAATATTTTATATTATTATATTTTTTAATATATTTTTCTACCACCAGTCTAGTGTTATCTGTGCTGGCATTATCAGAAATAATAATTTCTACTTTAGAAATTAATTTTGGTTTTTTATCAAATTGTATAGTAATAGCTGCTAAACATTTATCGAGATTATGCGCTCGACAAAAAGTTGGTATACAAATACTTAATACTGGTTGAGGTTGTAAAATATTCAAATTATTTTGCATATAAAATCATTCCAAAATTATCTACCTTTTTCTGATAAGTATCATTTAATATTTCCAATATTTTGTAATCTTCATATTCTGGAGAGACAAAAATTTTAATATTTTTATTAACCTCAACAAAATTCATCAGATCGCTATATTGATACCTAAAAAAAGTATCACTAGGAGAAACTACACCAACGACCATTTGAGTTTTTGATTCTCCGTAATAAATACCATCATAATTATATGATAAAATTAATATCTGCTCCCCTTCCGTAGTATTTCTTTCTATAAAATCAATATTTTTAGTTACATCAACTTTAACAGAATTAGACAAAGAACCGGTAGTTCTATTTGAGTAAAAAATATTTTTAACAAAAAAATTATAATTTTTAATAATATCTATTGGTGGTAAAAACATGATAAAAGATAATATTAATAAAGCAGTATACAGCAAAGGCGAAGAGGGTAATTTATTGTCTAAATTCTTTTTTAAAATTATTAAAAGGTCATCTAAAAAAATAGCTAATAATAGAAAAGCGATAAAAGAAGGCCAAACCAGGGTTGCGTTATGAGAGCGCCCCTCAAAATAAGAAAACAGTCCGAACCCAATGATCGCTAAAATAAAATAAAATGGTCCTTTACTAGTAAATCTATTCTTTAAGGCATAAAAAGATAAGGATAGCGCTGTAAGATAAACCAAGATTATAAAACCCCAAACATGTGGCAACGGCGGTAAGGGAATTAAAAAATACCCGGTATAAAACATTTTTTGATATTGAAAAAACAATGAAATACTAGGCAAAAAATCACTATTTAATAAAAAATAAAAAATAAAAAATGCAAATACCGCTAAACAATAAAAAAATGCATATAAACAGTGCCTAAAAATTAACTTAACTACATCTAATATAGATTTGTTGCCTCGTTGCCAAAATTCTAAATATAATAAAAATAAAACCCAACTTAAAAATACAACTATTCCTGAATCAAAATTAAAAAATATAAATAAAGTGGCACAAAAAAATCCCAAATTATACAAAAGTCTGCTTGGCTTTTTCCAATATAATGCTGATAATAATAAAATAATAGAGACGCCTAATGTTCGTATTGGCCAATACTGCAAATAAGGAGCGTACAAACCCGTTCCGAAAGCAACACCAAAAAAAGTATAGCTCAATATACCTAATATGCCTAATAACGCTAATATTTTGTTGCTAACAACAATTTTTAAAAATTTAAACAAACTTAAAAAACAACAAATTATCAACAAACCCATGATAACCGTAAAATTTATAACACTTACACCTAACAAATTAAAAATCGGTTTTAATAATAACGGAAACAAACCATACAAACTAACGACTTGTTGTAAAATAACTTTATTAAAAAATAACTGCGTTTGAGGGAAGTATACTGGATTAAAATGATAGACATCGATAATTTGGATAAACGAAGCCGCTGTAAAAGCAAAAATTGAAAACAATACAGCGATAAATTCGGTGGTTAACAATATTTTTAATAAATTCTCAAACTTCTTTTTCGCAAACAAATATAACAACACCGGAAAAAAGATGAAAGCATAAACAACAAAACCTAGAACATTAGAAGATATGGAGCTTTTAATATAAAAAAAATCACTCATGATCAAACCAAAATAAATAAAAATAGGAACTAACAATAACCCTAATAAAATAAATTTGACAAAAAAGTTTTTATATTTAATTACCATACTTTGTTTTATCAACCACTCGTAAAAAAAATAATTAAAAATGATTAAAAAAGGAGCAAAAAGTACTCCCAGTGTATATTGCATTTGTTCGACTGGTTTAGGAATAAAACTAATCATTACATTATCCAAATATATTTGTGCGGCATTGTTTAAAATTAATGAAACATCCGGATTATAAAACTTTTTAATTACAGTAATTATAATAATTTCGACAAAAATTGTTAAAAAAACAATTGCGGACAATTTTACTCCAATAGCATCGTCTTTAATAATATTGCTACTATCCAATTTTCTTCTAAAATATAAGTGGTAAATTAAATAAGCAAGTAATAACCATACCCAGACTATCAATGAAGAAAATAGCGCCAACCAAGTAAACCTATATATCAACTGATCGCCACGCCAATTAATTAATGAACTAAAAAAATGGTTTTTTATTGGAATTCTACTACGTTCTAAATACAAAGAATCAGGCGACTCTAAAACCAACATATTGTTATCGCTTACTTTATACCCATATTCTCTTGGTGAACTTTGTTTCCATTGTGAAAACAGACTATTTTGATCATAATAAAAAGATTTTTTATCTAAAGTAATAACCACACTTTTAAGATCTGAAACAATCTTTTTATCAATTGCAATCACCAATCTTTCTATAAAAATACCACTCGCCTGCCAAGTGCTAGTATTGGTTTTTAATAACCCTGTATTATTATGTGCTCGAGCGAGTTTAGCAAAAACATTAATATTTTCTTTTCTATCATGATCAAAATTTAGAGTAATTTTAGCATCCGCCAAAGTACGCCTGCTACTAATAGCGGACAAACAGTTTCCTGCAAAAAATATTATAAATAAAAAAATAAAAACAAAAAAAATAAAAATTGCTTTATCTAATAAAATTATTTTTAAACTGCGAAAATCAACCATACTGTGCAAAAAAATAAAAAATTACTTACTAAAACGCAACCTTAGAATGGTAAACAAATAAGATACTAAAAAAATAAATAAATTTCTCTTAGTTTTTCCGTACAATCTTTGTTTAAAACAGTAAGGTATTTCTAAAATTTTTAAACTTTTTTTACTTCTTTTCAATTTTAAAAATATTTCCTCAACAATATCAAAATTTTTACAATTTAATTTTATCTTCTTTAGCTGATCAGCCTGGTACAGTTTAAAACTATTAGACACATCTTTACAATTTAAATCTAACACTAACGAATAAGTTATATTTAAAAACAAGCTCATTAATGTTAAGATTTTATTATTTTCAGTTCTGCCGCCAGCGGTATAACGCGAAGCTACTACAACATCATAGTTATCGCGTTGAACAAATAATTCTTTAATAAATTCTGGTGTATGCGAACCATCCGCATCCATAAATATTATATATCGCCCTTTAGCATACATGATGCCAGTTCTTACTGCGTCACCATAATTATCACCCCCTACTCTATTTATATAAATTGCATTATTTTCTTTACAAACTTTTTTAGAATCGTCCATTGCGACTCTTGTGTCAATCACTAAAACCTCACTACCCTCAATTGCTTGTAAAACATCATTAATTCTAGAAAGAAGAACATTCAAATTTTCCTCTTCTTGATAAGCTGGTATAACAACACTTAAT
>LBTN01000014.1:25320-52387 GCA_000992085.1 Candidatus Magasanikbacteria bacterium GW2011_GWA2_37_8
ATATAACCTCAGAATTCATATCATTTCATTATTTTAATTGACCAGTCTAACATTTTTTTAATACCAGCAAATTTATCGACTCTAGGACTCCAACCGGTGTACTTTTTTATTTTTGTTAAATCAGCTACAAAAATTTTTTGATCACTTACGCGTGTAGGTAAATTAGTATACTTAATTTTAACTTTCAACTCTTCTTCCAGCATATCGAATAATTCTAAGATAGACATACTGTTCTCCATTCCACCGCCAATATTAAAACATTGGCCAGCAGTTTTATCTATATTATCAACTGCTGCAAAATATAAATCCACCATATCGTCAGCAAATAATATGTCTCTTACTTGTTTTCCGTTTCCAGACACAGTTAATCCTGAATAATTCGGTTCTTTAACAAATTTTAATGCTTCCTGACAAAACCAACCAATCCAACCTTGGTCTGCAGTAGAAAACTGTCTACCACCAAACATAGATGAATGTCTAAATACTACTGTTTTTACCCCAAAAACCTTATAATAATCTAACATATACTGATCAGCAGACCCTTTAGAGCATCCATAAGGAGAAGAGAAACTCAATGGTACATTTTCAGCAAACCCCTGCGGGTAATCAGCGCTAACATATCGTGTGCTATTCTCCTGATAATTAACCCATTCTAAATCACCATAAACCTTATTGGTGGAAGAATAAACAACTATCGCATTTTGATCATATCGACGAATATTCTCTAACAAATTAATAGTACCCAAGGCATTTACTGAAAAATCATAAATCGGATCCTGTAAAGAAGTAGTCATAGCAACTTGGCCGGCCAGATGAAACACAACGTCAGGCATCTCTTTCTTGATTATCTCTCCCAAATCTTCATAATTTCGCACATCACATTCATAAAATGCAAATTCCCCGCTTTCTTTTAGCCAATCCAAATTACTGCGAGATCCTGTTCTAGACAAATTATCAACTATTACTAACTGATTATTGTCGGTAGCGATTAAATGATGTGCTAGATTAGACCCCAAAAAACCACATCCGCCAGTTATTAAATATTTCATATTAATTTCTTATTTTTTTCAATCAACAACATCTTCTCCAATCCTAATTTTATATCATACTTTGGAACCCAACCCAACGATCTTATAGCAGCAGTGTCAGATGATGATTCCATTACTTCGTCTGTGCGATATGGCAAAGCACCAAAATCAAGAGTAGTAACTTTATTACCGATTAAATCTTTGGTTAACTCTACTAGCTGTCTTATAGATAAAGATTTATTAGTACCAACTTCATAATGAAAAAACCCATTCACAGTGTTTGACACATTACTAATTACTGTAATAAACGCGTCCACGATATCATCTATATATATAAAATCTCTTTTTTGATCCCCTTTGGTTAACTCTATATTATTTACATTATTCAACAAACAATCAAAAATGTAAGAAACGAACTTGGTCTTATCATCACCAGGACCATAAAAATGTTCTAAAGCCAGATTTATACAAACAATATTCTCTTTGTAAGTTTTGAGCCAGTCCATAAACTGAGATTTAGATAAAGAGTAATGATTTATTCTCTTGTCTAAAATAGTATCAGTATTAATAAAACACTTTATACCATTTTCTTTACCTAATTGTAATAGTTTCAGTGGTAAAATTAAATTAGCTTCAATAATTTGTAGTGGGGATGTTTTTTTTCTACCATAATCTGTAGCACAGTGTAATACTATGTCTATTGATTGATCCTTAAACACTGTGGTCAAATCTATCTGATCAATATTATAACACTTTATATCAGATAATACATCATCGATACGATGAGTATTAGAGAAAGATCTTTTAAGTAAAATTACATTGTAATCTAAACTCAGTAGTTTCTTTAATAAATTGCTACCTAAAAACCCAGTACCACCAGTTAAAAGTATAGTTTTAGACATGATAAATTATTAAAAACTGATAATTAAAAAAATCCCTAAGACAAAAATTCTTTAAAACTTTCTTTTATGTAATCTAACATTTCCTTGGTGATACCGGGATATACACCAATCCAAAAAGTATTATTCATTACTAAATCTGTATTTTTGAGATCGCCTACTTTTCTATAATTAATATCACCGTCTATAAAATAAGGCTGTTTTAATAAGTTGCCACCGAATAAATAACGAGTACCAATTTTTTTCTTTTGCAAATGTTGAATAAACTTATCTCTTGTAAAAGGAGCGTCTTCCCTAACTGTAAGCAAAAAACCAAACCAACTAGGATCAGAATTAGATAAAAATTTTGGCATAACAAAAAATTTATCATACTCTTTTAGACTATTAAATAAGATTTTAAAATTTTCTTTGCGTTTTTCAACAAAATTATCTAATTTATCCAACTGTGCCAAACCAAGTGCAGCTTGTATATCGGTTGCTTTTAAATTGTACCCCATTTCAGAATAGATGTATTTATGATCATAGCCATAAGGAAGTTCGCCTAATTGCCAGCCGAATCTCATACTACAAGTGTCGTCGCAACCAGTTTTACAATAACAGTCTCTACCCCAATCACGAATTGATTTGATTACACGATTTAATATACTATCGTTTGTAAACACTGCACCGCCTTCAGCTAAAGTAATATGATGAGCTGGATAAAAACTGCAAGTAGAAACATGACCGAAGGTACCAGTATGTTTTCCGTCATACAACGAACCTAAAGCATCGCAATTATCCTCAATTAACCATAAATTTTTCTCTTTACAAATATTTAAAACTGAATTTAAATCAAAAGGATTGCCCAAAGTATGAGCTATACAAATTGCCCGGGTTTTATCGCTTAAAGCTTTCCTTAATTCATTTATATCAATATTATAGGTACCCAATTCGATATCAACAAATACTGGAATTAAACCATTTTGAATTATAGGGTTTACTGTACTTGGGAAACCAGCTGCCACAGTGATAACCTCATCCCCTTTTTTCAATCTTTTATCACCAAGTTTTTTTGACATTAACGCAGACACTGCCAACAAATTAGCAGACGATCCAGAATTAACAAGCGTAGCATGACGTACTCCTAACCATTTTGACAATCTTTGTTCAAATTGTTCGCTATATTTACCTTCTGTCCACCAACCATCAAGAACAGCTTCGGTAGCAAGTATAATTTCTTGCTCATCAAAAATTTTCCCTGACACAGGCACAGAAGAACTTTCAGAAGAAAAAATTTTATTTGGATTTCTTTTTAGATATTCTTCAATTAACAATTTTTTTAAATCACTATTCATACTAGGCATCTTTTAAAAATAAATCTTTATTTAATTCTGTTAAAATACTTTTATAATACACAACCAAATCTTTTATAGTGTCGTCAAATTCAGTAAATTGTAAACTGATAATTTCTTTTTTTAATTTTTCTACATTGCATGTATAATCATTACCCAACCCTTTTTTTATCACGGTAATCGGTAATTTTTTATCTACCAAAGAAATAACCTTGCTGGCAATATTTAACAAATCCACAGGTGTTCCGTTGCCAACATTAAAAAATTTTTCTTTAGCATGATTATTAATAAAATATTCCAAAATTTTAACAAAATCATTTATATACAAATAATCAAAAAAAACATTTTGATTAATAGTGAGGGGTAAATCAAAAAGAGTCTTGCAAATTGTGTTAGAAATAAACCTAATTTTATAATCTTCATATTTACCATAAACCCCAAATAATCTTAAATGAGTAATAAAATCCACACCCTCAGCATATTGACTCATAGTAAACTTACTTAAACCATATTCATCTGCTGGCGTTATCTCACCAAACTGAGATTCTTTAATTAGCGATATACCTCTACGTTTATCATACTCAGCACCAGATCCTAACACTATCATCCGATTAAAATATTCTTTAGCAGCACATAAATTATGGAACATTGTTAAATTTTTTTGTAATGTACCAGGTTGATCGATAATATTTCTAACACCACCGACATTAGCGGTATGAATTATTATGTCTGGCTGATATTTCTTTAAATATTGTCGAACTGAGCTTGAATCTAATAAATTTAATTCTTTACTGCTTGGAAACAAAAAATTATATCTATCTCCTAGAATCTCTATGATATTTTTCCCAATAAAACCACTGCTGCCAGTCAAAAAAATTCTATACATAAGTATTACTACTCACAACTTAGATGTTGGTTATAATTATCAACAAACTTTTTTAAAACGTTAAGACCTTTTTTAATTTCATCTTCACTTACACCAAATGAAAAACGAATATAATTATCATCCCCAAAATCTTTTCCCGGCGTTACTGCCACATTCGCTCTATCAATTAAATCTTCAGCAAAATCATCAGATTTTTTATTTACCACTCCTAAATTAGAAACCTTAACAAAAGCATAAAGAGTCGACTGTGGTGGTTTTATTTTAACTGGGAACAATTCATTAAATGTTTCTACAAAAACATCACGTCTTTTTTGAATAGTTTTTCTAATATCTTCTGTAATACCTTCTGCATGGCGAATCGCTTCAATTGCTGCCCATTGGCTAACAATTGATGTATTGGTTATACTTTGACTTTGTAAAACAGTTAAACACTTTATTATTTCTTGCGAAGAAAATATCATACCAACACGCCAGCCAGTCATACCAAAATTTTTTGAACAACTCTGCACAATAATCAGCTTTTCTTTATATTTTTCGTATAGTCCACTTGATATAAATACATTATCATCAAAAGTTAAACCACTATAAACCTCATCAGAAATAATATACAAATTGTGTTTATGCGCACATTCGAGAATTTTTTCTAATTCTTCTTGAGCAAACAAATGCCCTGTTGGGTTAGAACCGTTATTGATTATAATAGCCTTTGTTTTTGAATTAATTATTTTTTCCAATTTCGATACGTCTAAATACCAACTGTCTTCTTCTGATGTAATTAAAACTTTGGGTTGTCCACCGAAAATTTTAATCATCTCTGGATATGAAACCCAATAAGGCGATATAATAATCACTTCATCATTGTGATCTAAAACAGCTTGTAGTGAAAGAGAGATTGCATACTTCCCTCCACAAGTAATCATCACTTCTTTATTATTATAATGACAATTAAAATTATTATTAAACCACTCCTTAGCTAAATCTACAAGTTCGTTTACACCAACAGGTGGCGGGTATTTAGCCCTGTTTTGTTTTAAAATACCACAAACATTGTCAACAATAATTTTAGAATTGTCTATTACCGGTTCTCCAACACTAAAATTATAAACCGTTTCCCCAAGATTCTTTTTTTTATTGGCAATAGTGTTTATTTTTAATGTTGATGACTCTTGTATATTTTTATTATAAAGTAACATACAATTATACAATTAACTTATAATAATTAACCATCTTTTTAAAACCATCCTCAAGAGAAATTTTATCATCCCAACCTAAAGAAGTAATTTTGCTAACATCTGGGGAATATTGAGACACGGCGGTCTGGACATAATCTTTATCAATATTTTCTTTAAAAACAATTTTCAAATTCTTTTCTGGAAACAAATCTACTAACATATTAGCAAGCTCTAAAATACCTATTTCTTTTTTACCAGCGATATTATAAGCTTCACCTATGTTACCTTTCAATAAAACTGTAAAAAAACCAATTACCGCATCTGACAAATAACAAAAAGGTCTTCTGGCACTTCCGTCACTATTTATGACTAGATTATCATTATTAATAATATTGCGAACAAAATCTGCAAACACACGCCCGTCATCTAAAGCTACACCCGGACCATACGTATGAAATGGACGAATAATTTTAATCGGCACATTATATTGACTAAACCAAGCCATACACATGGTTTCTCCTAGTCTCTTACTTTCTGGATAACAGGCTTCTACAGTAGAAGGATTTAATGAGCCAAAATCATTTTCGGTTATCAATTTATCGTCATTTATTCTTTTTCCATAAACTGCACCAGCGCTAAAATACAAGAAACCCTTAATTGATTTTTCTCTTGCTAACTCTAATAAATTATACGTACCTAAAACATTAGGCAATATCGTACCAACAGGATCACGCCTATAAAATTTTGGACTAGCCTGACTGGCGGCGTGGATAATATAATCAACTTTTCCATCTATTACTATCTTATTACAGACATCTTGAACAATAAATTTTAAATGATTATTGTTTTTATATCTGCTAAATCTACCCTGTGCTTTTTCCAAATCCCTCACTAGTGCTAAAATCGTAGTTTTTTCTTTAAATATTGTATTATTCAAATACAATATTGTTTCTACCATATATGCTGGCAACATACCATTAGCTCCAGATACTAAAATAGTTTTACCTTCAAGTTCTCGCCAAGGCAAATCAGCTTCTGTTATATAAAACAAATCTTCATCTATAATTGTAACTGCTTCAGAATTCATAATATTTTATTCTTCAACTGGTTTAATTATCATTTCTTTTTTAAATTCTTCACGATCAAGAAATGGCCACATATCTTCTAGTGGTTTTGAAACCAAACGACCATCGGCCTTTTTTTCAGTAGTCACTCTTGGCATAAACGGCTGCATCGGGTCCATCATTATTTCAATAATCATTGGTCCTGGTTTTTTAATAGCCTCACTAATTTGTTCAGCTAAATTAGTTTGATTGCTTATTTGTACAGATGACATGCCATAAGCAGTGGCAATCTTTTTAAAATCAGGTAAAGAAACCCCACTTGAAGCATCACAACCAACAAAAAATCCGTCAAAATATGCGTTTTGAGTATGTTTAATACTTAAATAACCTTGATTATTAAAAACAAACAATTTTATTGGTAAATTATAATGCACTATAGTTTGCAATTCTTGAATATTTAATTCTAAACCACCATCACCATTCACACTTATTACTCTATTGTTATTATTAGCAAAGCAAGCTCCGATTGCTGCTGGCAAACCATAACCCATTGGCGAAAAACCTCCATTTGTAAAAAGTTTTTGGCCTGGTTTAATTTCATAAGCAACCGTCGACGCATAAAACGAAGCTCCTTGATCAGTAACAACGATATCATCTTTTTCAAGTACATTCGATAAAATTTTAAAAAAATAATATGAATTTACTAGGTCGCCCTCTTTTTCCATTTCTGGTATAACTGCTGGATATTTTTTCCTCCAATGAGCACACTTCTCCAACCATTCAGAGTTACCAATAATACTATTATTTAAAACAAAATCTAACTTTTCAACAAACTCTACACAATCTGCTTCTAATTTTATATCCGCTTTTATCGTAGAATATTTTAATTGTTCTGGATCAATATCTACAATTATTTTTTTAGCGTCACGAGCAAACAATTCTGTTTGATAACCAACAGTTGTAAAAGGTAAACGTGCACCAATACTTAAAACTAAATCAGAATTTTGTACAGCAAAATTTCCAGAACGTTGACCATAAGTACCAATTCTTCCAGCCAACATTTTATGTTCATGATAAACTAAATCAAAAGCATTTTTTGTAGTTACAATTGGAATTTGATAATTTTCTATAAAATCAAGAAAAACTTTTTCTGCTTTACCTAATTTAATACCATGGCCGGCAATAATTATTGGACGCTTTGATTTTTTTAATAATTCAGCTATTATTTTAACATTTTCTAAATCAATAAGCGGCTTTCTTAATATATTTTCCGCTTCAGGCGAGAAAGAAACCTGACTATCAACATCAATATTTTTTGATTGAATATTCACTGGGATATCTAACCACACCGGCCCAGGACGACCGTGATGGGCTAAAAAATAAGCTTTTTCTAAATGATAACGAATAGTATTTTCATCAGTAACAGTAACCGCATATTTCGTTACTGATTCAACAATTTTTTTAATATTTACTTCATGCGTACCGCGTTGTCTCAATTTTGTATCACCAATAAGGAAATTGGAGTTAGCTTGCCCAGAAAGCACCAAAAGAGGGATAGAATCATTCCACGCACAAACTACACCAGTAATAGCATTTGTTGCTGCAGGTCCAGTTGTTACTAAGGCTACGCCTAATTTACCATCAACTCTTTGATAGCCCTCTGCCGACATCACTGATGCTTGTTCATGATGATTGCAAACATATTTTATATCCTTGCTCCTACCAAGAGAATCTATTAAAAACATGCCCCCGCCTCCGGAAACCATAAAAATATGCTCAACCTTCTTTTGGGCTAAAAAATTCATTACATAATCAGACAATTGAATCATAATAATTTTAAAATTTAAACCTTAGAAACCATTTCATTAAAGTTTTTATATAAAACAGATGTATCCACCCCATAACAAGCAAAATTTATTCCGATTTGTTTGAAAAACTTCATATCTTCTTCTGTGTTAAATAAACCTGCAGCTATTTTACCGCTAGCGACTATCTTTTGGGTACAATCTGTTAAAATATTAATTATTTTTTCATTCTTAACATCTCCAGCTATCCCTAACCCAACCGAAATGTCGTATACTCCGATATAAACAATGTCTAGTTCTTTTTCTTCTAATATTAAATCTAGATTCTTTATACCTTCAAGACTCTCAATGATTATACCGGTCAAAATTTTATCATTCTCTGATGAAATAAAGTCTGGTTGCACAGCATACCCTCCAGCCCTTACATATGGCGAATATCCACGCTGACCCATAGGTGGAAACTTAGTAAAAGACAAAGCTTGTTTACAATCATTTACTGTTTCAATATGTGGAATAATTACACCTGCTGCACCAACGTCTAAAACTTTTAAAATTTCACTTTCATCATTCGAAGAAACACGCACTAAAGCATCGACTCCTTCCGCATTTGCCGCCAAAACCATTTTATAAACACACTCCAAATTTGCTGTACCGTGCTCCATATCAATCAGCACAAAATCTAATCCGGCTTTAGCTAAAATATTTACTACATGTTCAGACGGTATTATGCACCATGTACCAATAGTAAATTCGCCATTTTTCAACTTATCTTTTAGTGAAATTAATTTTTTATTCATAGATCTATATTGATAAAACATTTTTATAATATTTTTTATGTGAAGTAGGGGTAATAATGGAAAAAGGGACACCTTGCTCACTCAAAAAATCACTTACCCTTTTTAACTCGGCTACTAAATAGTCGTACCTTACTGAAGCAACAACCTTGTCATCCTTTGATTCATCTTCGTTGTAAAAACAAACCATTTCTTTCGAATCTTCATTTTCATAACCATCTATGCCAACTGCTACAATTTCCTCGGCTCCCATTTGATAGGCCGTCAAAATTGCTGCGATAGCTACATTTAAATATACATGTTGTTGTTTCAAATTATCAATCGGCTTAATATTTAAATCATTCACAGAAACCATTTCAATATTTTCTGACTGCCTATTATAATTGTCTTTAACAATTTTTTTACCAAAATAAGAAGGGGTTAATAAAATACTTTTTTCTTTAACAGCACTCACATATTTCAAAAATCTCTTCTTGCTAACAAAAATATGGTAGTCTGGTTCAAGAATATCTTTAAGATAATTACAACCAATAGTAACCGCCTCATTAGCATTAACAAATTCTTTTATCTTATCACTATATTTATCAATTGAAGGACCATTGGCTATTATTAAAAATTTTTTATTTTTATGCTTATTTAATATAGGTAAACTATCTAGCGAGAAACTATCTTCAGCTGGAATTATTTGTGTTTGTCTAGCTACTTCTAAAACCGCTTCTTTAGCTTGATCAGTTGTTGGCATATAAAATCTTTCTTTTAAAGCAGAATCTAATTGATCTTTTGAAAAAACTACTGGACATTTTTCTTTGATATTATCAAACAATGTCCACATTTCATCGACTGTATAAAATCCTTGTTTAAACACCTCTGCAACATAGTACGGGTGAATGTTCTTTATCCCGCCAAAAAGAGATTTTAATGAATACCCCCATTTATATTCTTTCATAAAATCAGTAAAATACCTTTCAATTATATCAAGATACGGAACGACATTATACCTAGTATGACCATTTTTATTTAAATAACTTAAAATAATTTCAACTGGTAAATTTCCTGAACCTCTGCCCATACCATAAATAGTTGCATCAACATGTGTGGCGCCAGACTGTATTGCTTGCAAAGAATTTGCAAAAGCCATTTGTAAATTATTGTGCGAATGAAAACCAATATTTTTAAAACCAATACTTTTTAAACGATCTATATAGCAAGAAATATCCGCAGGCATGAATGCACCAAAGCTATCAGCAAAATATACTGCTTGAAGCATTTCTTTGTTTTTCCAGTTTTCTAAAATCTTATATTCTGTATCAGTCCACTCAGAACTAGCCATAAGTTGTAAAAAAACTTCGTACCCCAAATTATAAAGTTTCTCCACAAAAGCAACTGCCTTTTCGGCATCACCTGGGTACGAGGCCACTCTAATTCCAGAAAATGGGTTACCCGCATCATTGCAAGCACAAATTTCATATCCAGTATATTTATTAATATCAATCATGCAAAGCAACTTAAGATTTGGCGATCGTTTAAAAAGAGAACTGATAAATTCATCATTACAATAACCATACGCACCAAGGCCCTTCTTGTTTAAATCATTTTTATAACCAATTTCAAAATAATCTACTCCGGCTTTTTCTGCGGCAAAATAAGCAGCTTTAACAATTTTGTCAGAATATTCCCAATTATTCAAAAGACCTCCATCTCTAATTGTGCAATCAATAATTTTCATATTGTTAATTTATTTTTAAATTAGTAAAATTTTTAATTAAATATTTTGTTTTTTTACTTAATTCTAAATACGGCGTCTGTCCTAACGCAACCGCTATACATGCTTTTAGCTTGGCTTTACGCGCCATCAAAATATCCATTGGCGCGTCGCCAACACACACAGTATCTTTTGGTCTTACATTTAAAATTTTACAAACTTTAACTGCTGGCACCCCCGAAACTTTAGGTTGAACTGCAAGCTCTCTTCCGGTAACTAGATCAAAATATTTTTTTAAACCAAGATGAGAAACTATTGCTTCTGCATTAGTTGTGCTATCAGATGTTATCAACGCTGTTTTTACACCACTCCTTTTTATCTTTATTAATACATTTTTAGCTCTAGGTAAAATTTTTATATACTTGTAGATAACTTTCAAAAAATCCTTATGGACATTAACAAAAATATTGGCTATTACTGTTTCTGATGTTTTGATACTATGAGTCTTAAAATAATTTACTAAAATTTTTATTACTTTCTCACGACTAACTAGAGCGATCGGTCCATGCGTTAACAATTTTTTTTCTTTAAGAGAATACCCCATTACTAAACAAATATCTTCATAAAACATCCTATCTATACCAAATTCTTTTATCAAAGCCCTGCTTCTTTTTTTAATTATTGCACCCCAATATAAATGACTATCAATAATAGTACCATCTTTATCAAAAATAACTGCTTTTATATCTTTTATTTTCCAATTAACACCTGCCAAATTGAGCATAATAATAAAAATGAATTAATTGACTATTATTTTAAGTTATTAATCGATTTGTCAACTAATGCTTTGGCTATTAATAAAGCTTTACTAAAAACTTCTTCATTATCAAGAAAATCTTCTCGTTCTATATATTGTTTAACTATTTTTCTAGCATACGAACCAATCGAGACACAATGTGCGTCAACACCACAAATTTTAGCTAATTCGGTAGTTTTACTATTAGTACCTCCCGACAACAAAATCCAGACGGGTAATTTAGCTTTCTGCACAATATCAGCTGTCGCCACAGCTTGTAAAGTAGTATTATAATCATCTTCTGAACCAGACATAGGTGCGCCGTCAGCTTGTATCATTGTACTGTAAGCAGTCCTATTTTTAATTAATCTTTTTATTCTTTCTAGAAGTCTTTTGTCTCCTAAATTTGAACGGTCAATACACAAACTAAGCATGCCATCAAATAATTCAGAAATTACTTGCCACTGTTCATAAGCTAATTCATCGTCATCTGTCGAAGCATGTAATTCGATAGAACTCAAACCCATGTTAATTAATGGTGGTAAAATTTCTTTAAAATCTTTACTGCTGTGAATAAAACTAATCGCTCCGACTGGACAAACTTTTGCACATTCTCCACAACCAATACAATGTTTGGTTACAACAAAACTTTTTTTATTTTGTTCAATAATCGCCTTTTGAATACTGCAAGCTGCTATACACAAACCACAATTAATACATTTTTCTTTTGATATAACAGCTTTACGAGCATGATGATCACCCGGCAAACCAACACTTACATTCAAAAAATAATTATCCTGATCTTCCGTTGGAATCACACGTTTTATACCTCTTTGAGCAGCCAATACCACATCTTCTCTTGGAGAAAGATCAAAATAGTTTGCTCCGGCTTTTGCATAAAGCGCCACCAATTTTTCGACCTCCAAAGCATCCTCATTACCAGCACCACAAACTAATTTAAAACATTTCTTTGATTTTAGTAAGTCTGATAATTTTTGTTGCATCAAAACTTTGTCCATAATATTTATTCATTAAAATATAATTTTATTTGTTCGTCTGTAAAATCTATAATTTTTTCTTGGTTAATATAAAATTCTCTATACCAATCAAAAGTTTCTTTAAGACTACCCTCAAAACTTAATTTTGGTTTCCATTGTAATTTATCTAATGCTTTGTTAATATCTAACTTTAATAAATTTGCCTCATGCTTTGAATCATCCTCGATTATCTCATAATTACCCCGACCTAATATTTTGATACCATTTTTAACTAATTCTTCCACGCAAATAAAGCTATCTTCTTGTGGGCCAAAATTCCATGCTCCAGAAATACTTGAATTTCCATTATATAATTTTTCTGCAAGCATTAAATATCCTCTTAATGGCTCCAAAACGTGCTGCCACGGCCTGATAGATTTTGGATTTCGGATTACCAACGACTCTTTATGTTCAAAAATTGACCTGACCATATCTGGAACCAAACGATCTTTTGCCCAATCACCTCCACCAATTACATTTCCAGCACGAGCAATAGCTACCAAAGTATTATGTTTTAAATTAAAATCTTTTGGATTAAAAAATGATTGAAGATAAGAATTAGTTACAATATCAGCCGCAGCCTTGCTTGCACTATAAGGATCATAACCACCCAAAGCATCCGTTTCTTTATATGGATGAGCCCATTCCTTATTCTCATAAACTTTATCTGTTGTAATCGCTACTACTGATTTAATACCACCAACTTCTTTGACGACCTGCAAAATATTGGCCGTACCTAAAACATTTATTGAATATGTATATAGCGGATCGTTATAACTATCCCGAACTAATGGTTGAGCAGCCAAATGAAAAACTATTTCTGGCTTTGTTTTTTGTACTATTTCTTTGATTTTATCAAAATCACGAATATCAACAAAATAATTCTCTTTTATTTGATTGGCTAAATTTAAAACTTCAAATAAATTTGGAGTAGTATCTGGCGGTAAAGAAACGCCTATAACTTCTGCACCCCAATTATTTAAAATTTTAACCAACCAAGACCCTTTAAATCCTGAATGACCGGTAACCAACACTTTTTTATTTTGATAAAAATTTTTCATAATTTTAATTCCAAATTTTCCAAAACGGATCTTTTTCCCAATGTTCGTTCATTTCTTCGACTTCTTTATGCGTATCCATACATTTCCATTAAAACCATAAAACCACCATTAATAATATCTTTATGCGTATCAATTGTGTCACTTTCTGAAGTTACTTTATGTTGAGAAAATTCGATTAATTTATTAGTATTATGATCAATATTTAAAAGTCCAAATCTAGATGCCAACTTAGCTCCAGTAATCGTTACTAAAGCATCGCTATTTTTATGAAAATTAACTAAATCAACTATGTTTATATCAGCTACTCCATCGCCATAAGTAACCATAAAATTATCATCGCTTCCAATATATTCTTTCAAACGTCTAACTCTTTCCCCAGTCAAACTGTTAGCACCAGTTTCTGCAAAAGTAATTTTAAAATCGTCGCAATCATTATTATGAAATTGCATTTCCCCAGTCTTGGTGTTCATACTAAAATCATTAACAAACGCTCTCCAATTCAAAAAATAATCCTTTATCATGTTGCTTTTGTAGCCCAGAGCTAAAATAAAATCATTAAAACCATAGTGGGAATATATTTTCATAATATGCCATAAAATAGGTCTGCCGCCAACTTCTACTAGTGGCTTGGGTTTAAATTCAGTTTCTTCCTTCATACGAGTACCTGTTCCTCCACATAAAATTATAGTCTTCATATTTCACTTTGATTAAAAAACATATTTTGAAATTTATTTTTTATCGGTAAATAAAACATCTGCAAATCACTCTTATTAAGCAGGCCTAAAAACCAAATAAACGTAATGTTTACAAACAGATTGCTAACACCAACAAAAATATTATTGGTCAAACTAAAATATTTTATCAAAAACAAAATAATAATATTAAACAATACCAAAAAACCAATTTTTTTAATTAATACAAAATCTTTTTCCCACACGGCAGCACGTTGTAATAAAAATAAATAAAACATTTCTGCTATTACTGTCGCCCAAGCCGCACCATAAAGAGAATATTTGGGAATTAAAATCAAATTAAGCACAACATTCACTACACAAGAAATAATCACTAATTTTAAAGTTGTTTTCTCTTTGTTTTGAATTATTAATAAATTACTAAATAAAATACTAAGAGAAGAAATTACAAGCGTTAAAATGAGTATTCTCATAGCTAGCACGCTCGGCAAAAAAGATGGTGGGAAAAAACGACTAACAATTATTGGTGCGAAAAAAATAAAAAATAAACTTAAAATAAGGCTGGAGCTAAAAAGAATGCGGATTAATTTATTAAAAAAAATGCGAAGATTTTCTGTGCTCTCTGAATTAAAAACACGTGATAAAACCGGAAACATTGCTGGAATAAATAAGATTACTGGAAAAATATTAGCCACATCATAAATCTTGTAAGCAGTGCCATACCAACCAACCATATCATAGCCTTGCATAAATTTAAGCATTACCATATCAATACGACTATATAACGAAACTACTAATGTAAAAAGAACAAAAGGCAAACCTTTAATAAAAAGTTCTTTCACGCGCAACCAATTAATTATAAAATGTAATTTAAATGGAAACCGTCCAGAAAAATAATAAAAAATAGAAATGATTTGGGCTAAAATCATAGCCAAAAAAACCATTTCTACTTTTTTAAAAAATAATAACAATATACCACCAACAAACATAATCACCCCTTTTTCAATCATTTGTCTAATAGCGCTTAATTTAAAATTATTTACTGAATACAGATAAGTATCTGCTTGGTTTATGGTTAACGAAAGAAAAATCGCAATATAGTACAAAACTAACGCAAAAAAGATATCATTGTTAATAAACCAATTTATAATTAAAAAAGGAATAAAAACTAAAAAAGCAATAAAAAATTTAATAGAAAAAATCAAATTAAAATCATATTCAATTTTGTCAATTGGAGTATCCCCTTTTGACCATTCACGATAAAGATAACTTCCTGCACCAAAATCAGAAATAATAAACCAAAAAACAACAAAGGACGAAATAAAATTATATTGCCCCATGCCTCTTTCGAGCAAAACATGCGACATAAAAACAAAAAAAACAAGACCAAAAAGCCTCGTTATCAATTGAGAAAAAGCACCCCAAGCAAAATTTTTTCCAACCTGCTCTTCGTGACTCATATATATTTACCAATTTCTAGTTTTTTCTATTGTCTTTAATTTAACTTTTTGGTACAGACTAGTAGCTTTTTCGTCTACCACCGGAGACAACAAACGCAACAACTCATGCCCTAAAATACGATATTGTTTACCAATTTTATTAGCGCGAATTAAGCCTTGTTTTAAAAGCCTTTTCATAGTGCTGTTACTGACTTTGAGGATTATTTGCGCTTCTTCGGTGGTGTATACCTCATTTGGTCTGATTTCGGACATAATTTGGTTGGTGAAGATTGTGTTGATTGATTAGACAGAGATCCCTCGTCGGCGCTAGCCTCGCTCGGGATGACAGCAAAACTGGATTCCCCCCGCATTTTTGCGGGGCGAGAATGACAATTGATAGTATACCACTAGGTGTCATTGGGTGTCAAAAAGTGTCAATCATTCTTATCCACAGCTTCTTTTTGGTACCATTCGTAAGTATTTTTTAATCCTTCTTCCAGTTCGATCTTATGCTTCCAGCCTAAATCGTGCATTTTAGTCATATCTTGTAATTTTTGGGGTGTACCATCGGGCTTTGTTGTGTCCCAAACAATTTCGCCCTCAAAACCAACCGCTTTTTTAATTAACTCAGTTAATTCTTTGATAGTTATATCTACCCCAGTACCTAAATTAGTAAATATATCACCTTTTTCGTTTTGTTCTTTGGTTGGATTAAAATTATTCATTAAAAACAAACAACCATCGGCCATATCATCTACATACAAAAATTCTCGACGAGGAGCTCCTGTGCCCCAAGCAACTACTTCTTTGTCGCCATTAATTTTTGCTTCATGAAACTTTCGAATTAAAGCTGGTAAGACATGAGAATTTTTTAAATCAAAGTTATCCCCTATTCCGTATAAATTGGTAGGCATAACAGCGATAAAATTGGTGCCATATTGTCTGTTGTAACTTTGGCACATTTTAATACCAGCAATTTTAGCCAAAGCATATGGTTCGTTGGTTTGTTCTAATAGTCCTGTAAGCAAATACTCTTCTTTCATAGGCTGCGGACACTCGCGAGGATAAATACAAGAAGAACCTAAAAACAATAGCTTCTTAACTCCACTTAAATAAGCATTGTGAATTATGTTGTTTTGAATTTGTAAATTTTCATAAATAAATTGCGCAGGAAAAGTATCGTTAGCTAAAATACCACCCACTTTAGCCGCTGCCAAAAAAACATACTCCGGCTTTTCTGTTGCAAAAAAATCAGCAACCGCTTGTTGGTTTAACAAATCTAATTCAGAATGATTTTTTAAGATTAGATTGTTGTAGCCTTCGGATTGTAGTTTTCGTACGATTGCGGAACCGACTAAACCCCTATGGCCAGCCACATAAATTTTTGCGTCTTTATTCATATATAATATTTTATTAAGACAGAGATTGCCACGTCGCTACGCTCCTCGCAATGACAGTTAGGCTACAACTTCATCCTCACACATAATTTTTACTAATTCTTTAAATTTAACTTTTGGTTCCCAGCCTAAAACATTTTTGATTTTTGAAGCGTCGCCTAGTAACAAATCTACTTCAGACGGGCGGAAATATTTTTCATCAATATTAATAATTTCTTTATTGGTTTTTTTGTCTATCCCCACTTCTTTTAAACCGCTACCTTTCCACTCTAAATCAAAACCAAAATACTTGGCTGCTTCTTCGGCGAATTCGCGCACGGTATGATTTTCGCCAGTGGCTACCACATAATCTCCTGGTTCTTTGTGTTGTAACATCAGCCACATTGCTTCTACATAATCTTTGGCATAACCCCAATCGCGTTTCGAATCCAAATTACCTAAATACAATTTATCTTGCTTACCTAATTTAATATTAGCAAAAGCATCAACAATTTTTTTAGTAACGAATGTACCACCACGTCTTGGGGATTCGTGGTTAAACAAAATTCCATTACAAACAAACATGCCGTACGCCTCGCGATAATTTACTGCAATATTATGAGAAAATACTTTAGCACAAGCATACGGACTGCGAGGATGAAAAACAGAATCTTCGTTTTGTGGAGGAAGCGTTGAACCGAACATTTCAGATGATCCAGCTTGATAAAATTTAACATTTAATCCGCTATATCTAATCGCGTCAAGTAAACGCAATGTACCCACGGCATCAGCATCAGCGGTATATTCTGGCATTTCAAAACTAACTTTAACGTGGCTTTGTGCGCCCAAATTATATATTTCATCTGGTTTAATTTTTTCTAAAGTACGATTCAAATTACTGCCATCAGTTAAATCACCATAATGCAAGAGCATTCTTACCCCTTTATTGTGTGGATCGCGATAAATATGATCAATTCTGCCAGTATTAAAACTACTGGAACGGCGAATAATCCCATGTACTTCATAACCCTTGTCTAACAAAAATTCTGCTAGATAAGAACCGTCTTGGCCGGTAATACCGGTAATTAACGCTTTTTTCATAATAAACAAAATTAATTAATTTTCAAAACCTCGTCCTTTAATTAAATTATTATCGTTTTTACTCCAATCAGCTTCGTTGAGTTTTTTTAAATCTTCTGCTTTAAACCCACCTTCTAGTACTTGCACCATTTTAAAAGCACCGTTCGATTCGAAAACATGATAATCGTCTGGTTTGTTTTCCATTACTGTTCCTGTTTTAGCGTATTTAATAATCCCTTTACTTCGACCCAAACTATATTGTTCTGTTTTTATTTCTGTTTCGGCTGGTACATTGGTAAATACAAAAATCTCTGCACCGCTACCATTACTTTTAACATCGGTGTGATAATGATCACCTAGTCGAATATTTTTTCCTTCGGCTGGTTTGTTAATAATAAAAAATTGTTTTAAACCATTAGGATATTTAACAAATAGTTCGCTAATTTTATTTTGATCTGCTACACTAATACCCAGTTCTTTGGCTTTGGCGAAAAATTCAGTTTCATTTTGAATAATATAAATACTTCTACGAGCATCACTATTTGCTAAATCCAAACCAAATTCTGCGGGAGAATTTTTTATTTGTTCTTCGATAGACAAATGATTTTCGTGATCGTAAGACATATTTATAATTATTATTTTTTATTATCAAAACCAACCAAATCCCCTAATACTGTTTTAGCTTGGTCGTCCCATACTATGTTATTTTTCTCTGCCAAAGCAATGGTTTCTTTGGCTTTGTTTATATCCCCCATTACTTTGTAAATATACGCTAAACGCCAATAGCTTTCACCAATTTTTGGGTTATCAGAAATTGCGCCTTCTAACATTTTTACTGCCAAATCTTTTTGGCCTAGTTGCAATTTTAACATTGCTAAACTATATACAATTTGTTGGCGACGAGGAGACTTTGCTAGTGCATCAGACAAAAATTTATCAGCATCAAAAAAATACTGGGCGTTGTTGGTTATTTGATAAGCTAGTTGTGCCATTTGGGCCAATGTAAGTTGGTTGCGAATATCTAGTGGATGCAAATCTAAATTTTTTTGTAAATTGTTATAAGCAACATCTAGTATTTCTTTGCTTCTGTCGGCACCTAATTTTTGATAATTAGAACCTAATATTTGGGCGGCAGTACGGCCAATATCCGCCCGGATATCATCGATATGCGGAGAAGCAAAATTTAGGGATGCTTTCATTTTGTCGATACTTAATAGCGGACTTTGGCTTAACGTGCGAATAGTGTCGAGTGTCATTTTGTTGGCACGAGAAGGTTGGATGTTGAAGATGAAAATTAAAAGAATAACTAAAATTGAAACAACAGAGATTAGGCCAATACTAATCTTTTTATCTGGCTTTACATTTTTATTGTTAAATTGCTGAATTGTTAAATTGCTATTGACGGTATTGTCGGTATGTAGTGACAAAGAATTTACCATTGCTAGCCAAAACATAAAATATAGATACGAAGTGGGGTTTTCGAAGACGGTGATATTTTGTACCAAGTGGGCAACTAAAAACGCGCTGCCAACAACTACGATATGCAGATCTAATTGTGATTTACGACGAGCGATTATTAAACTTAAAATACCTAAAATAAAAATTGATAAATATGTTATCAAACCAAACGCACCTTGCACACACAAAGTGTTTACAATTATATTATGGGCATTATCAAACCAAGTTTCGCCATAACCAAAATCTAGCGAACGTGGATTGTAGTGGGCGTTAAACGCATAAAAGTAGTTGTTTGGCCCCCAACCAAATACCGGGCGTTCTTTCCAGCCTTCTACGGCAATTACCCAAGCAATCCAACGAGGGCTCTCCATTACATCGGTTAGCGAAGTATTAAAAGTACGACCCAAAATTACACTTGATTGTACAAAATCACTTTGGCGAAAAGCATATAATAAACCACCAATAATAACTACTGTAATTAACAAACCGCCCAAAAATAATCTGGCTTTTTTTTGTTCGCGTAAAAATATAATATAACCAATAATTGCTACACCAATACCAGCTCCCAAGCCCAACATTGATCCACGAGTACCACTAAAAAACAAACCCATCACCGCCATAGCACCAGCAATAATTTCTATCCATCGCCAAACTGGATTTTTTTCTTTGATTGCTAATAAATATGCAACAAAAGCAAGAAACAAACCATAACCACCAACATAAATGGCGTTGCCAAGTGTGCTGGCCACGCGTGCTGAGCCTTGATTAAGTAACAAACCAGGATTTTGGGTTTGTAAAATTCCAATAAACATTACAGTGGTTCCAGCTAACAAAAATATTTTTAAAACTGTTCGCCAATCTGCCCAACCTTTAAAAATACCAGAACAAATATAATAATAAATACCATAATGCAAAATGGTAAACAAACCTAACATGCGTTCGTGGTTATCCCAAAAACTATGATAGGCATCGGTACCAACAAAAGTAGAAATACCAAAACTTAATAAAAATGCAAACAAGGCAATATTCAACCAAGTAAATTTTGGTTTGTATTCTTGCCAATTAATAACAAGTAATAAAATATACGCCCCCAACATTATCTCTACCAACGTACGAAAGAATAATATTTTAGGAACAATGAACGGAAAAATATATGAAGAAGGCAAAACAACCAAAGGCATTAAAAAAGTGACATAAATTAAACCTTTAACAATATTTTCTAGTGTTTTACGCATAAATATAAAGTAAAAATAAAATTAAATTTTATTATTAAACTTCCCAAAGGAACCTGTTGTCATATACAGGTATCATTTTACACCGGATAAAACTAATAGTCAGGTATGAATTTTATCCAATTTTTTTAATAATAACCAAGTGTAAATATATAAAATATAGGGTACTAATAATTGAAGTCAAACATAAGACTAAACCTTATTTTTAGCTTCAATTATATGTAATAGTATACTAAAAGCACGCGGAAAGGTCAAACAAAAAAATAGATAATTTTACATATACCAAAACCCACCCCCGAAGGGGTGGGTTTTGTAGATCTATTCTCCCAAATTAAATTGAGAAAAATTGATTAGTAACTATTCACTGATCTTAGTACCGTCAATACTGGTAGTATCTAATCGTAGATATCTAATCAATGTTGAAGCGGTAGTTGGGCTATAACCATCATACCATTGTATGTTGTTAGTAGCACTATCAGAAGTACCAAGACTATTTAAGCTAAGTTTAGCCCAATCAATTACTTGAGTAGTAGCAGTGGAATCTAAACCGCTAATAGTAGCCTTGACCACAAAGTATGCAGTCTGACCCGCAGCGATCTTTGAATCTTCACCTAATTTAGTAGTTGAAGAAGCGGTAAGCAAGGTCCAGGTATCTGAAGTTTGACCAACAGCTGTTGAAGTAACATCAAAAGCGTCAAGCTTAACTGCAGCAACAGCACCGTTAATTCTTTGAATTGTAGCATCAGAGAAAGTGGTGGTGGAATGCTTGGTTAAGTTGAGATTCAATTTACCAACAATTAGATTTAATGCATCACCAGAAGAATTGGTGTTAGCATTAGTTTCATTGGTAATTGAGAAAATAGCCAATGTAGTGGTGCCGGTACCATTAATTGAGGTATCAACGGTGTAACCACCATAAGTACTTAACATGGCAATATTGCTTGGTCTAGAACCTTGAACAACAAATTGTTTGGTTTGAGCAGTTCCGCCAATATCAGCAACAGATTCATCAAAATTACCATCTAAATCAAGGTCAAATACGATTTCTCCAGAAGCAACAGTACCATTATTATTACCGAATGCTAAGTCTGTACCAGACGATTCACCAGTAACAAGTAAATTGTTAGCTGAAGAAGTGGTAATACTCAATTCGATAAGATCGTTTGTATCAGACGTACCATTAGCCAAATTGCTCATTGGGCGTAAAGTTACTCTAACATAAACATCTTGTGTTCCTTGATTAACAACATAATTCATGTCGTCAAAGAATACTACATCATCTGTTCCCAAAGTACCACAGGCGATCAATTGATCAGCTGCTGTGGTTTGAGATTTGTATAAACATACTGAATCAACAGAATCTTCGTCGTCAGCACTGTTGTTGGTTAATTTCAAATCCTTAATTTTTACTGCCTCATAATCAGCACGTAAACGCAATTTACCAACCCAGTAGCTGCTTCCAGCTAATGCTACTCTGTCTTTATTAAAATCAGTGTCAGCATTACGCATAGAAACATAAAGTGTACCAGTACCACCAAGGGTAATGGTTCCAGTTGTTTCTAGTTCAGCAGCAGTTGCAATTGCTGTGCCAGCTGCATCTTTTACAGCAGCTGCATTATTATCAGCATCTTTTGCAGTAATTGTATCTAATTGAGCATGAACTGATGTATTAGAACCATCCAAAGTAGCACTAATAGTAGCTTTTAAAACAAAAGTTACTTTATTAGCAGTACCTGGTTGAATAGTGTAGCTGAAAGAATTAAAATCAGCTTCACCATCAGTCATGTTACCACTGGTAATAGTCTGTAATGCTGGTTGGTAAGTACCATCAGCATTTTGAACATACAGCCCTAGATCAGCAAAATTGGTTTTATCCAAATTGGCTGCAGTATAAGTAACATTACTAGCAGCTGTATTACCACCTTCAAATCTCAATCTGGAGATAGTAACAGCGCCAGCAGTAGCTTCGGCGGTTGTTTTGAAGATAACAACATCTTTTTGGTTAACAACAGCATTTGTGTTGTTCATACCAACTGGACGGAAAGTAAGATATGGAGTTTTAACAGTTACATATTTACCATTAATACTACCAACAGAGAAGTTAGAAACAGCGTCCCCATCTGGAACAGTTTCTGCTACTAAATTAGAAGTATTTACAACCATGGTAACTTTGTATGAATCGCCACTAGTAACACCGGCTGGGATATCACCGCGTAATGTAAATGTGCGAGTTTGGCCTTTTGTCAAATAGATTTCATCGTCAAAAGTCCAAGTTTCGTCATCTGCATCAGTATCGCCACCATTAGTCATGGTACCAGAATAAGCACCACCATTGGCTTCGATCATCTCAAAATTATCAACGTCGGCGATAATCACACCACCAGTAGTGGAAGCTGTTTCGTCGATTGTCAAAACTAAACTAGTTACCTTAACATCAGTACCACCAGCGCTCAATGTAAGAGTACCGAAAGATATATCGGTTTTATCAGCTTGAGTATCAACTGCGGTACCAGAGTAAGCGATATTAAGTTCGGCACCAGAAATAGTAATAGTAGTACCATCTGTTGAAGCAGTATCATAAGCACCACTAGTCACAGTCAAACTGGTGTTATATGTTTGACCAATAACATACAAATCTGTTGTGTTCTCCAAAATGAAGTTAACAGTATTTGCAGAACCAGCTACGACATCACCAATAACTTTGAATTCTTCATTTTTACTCTTATCAATCAAAACAGGCTCGGATAAGCTAAAGGTTACTTTGTCAGATACCATTGAAACTGGACCAGCCAATTTTTTAGTACCAAACCACAATGAAACATTAGCTACATCGCCATCAGCAGCAGTACCCTTGTTTTTTAAGGTAATTCTTTGAAAAGAACCCTTTTCAACAGAGTTAATTGCTAATTTAAAATTGGCTAAAGTTACATCAGTAGAACCAATATTCTTAGTAGAGTTAGAACCAACATTAGTAATAGTTACACCACCAACAGTAACAGCAACACCAGTCAATTGATTGCCGTATACTGCAGGAACAGCAGAACCATTAACAGCTACGATACCTAATGCGTTATAAGTACCAGTTTTACCAGAACCTAATTTACCAACGATAGTCAATTCTTTAGAAGAACCGGCTGCGATGGATAATCCACTTGGGATATTGTAAACAATTTGATTGTTTGAATCCCAAGAAGTACGAGTAGATCCTAATTTGGTAGCACCATCATAAACAGTCACTGAATCAAAGTCGTTAGTTGAGCCAAGGCCCATACGACCAATAGTCAATGAACTAACAACAGCGGCGCTAGAACCTGCAGTAAGATTAACTTTTGTAAAAGCTACATTGTCAATATTTACTACAACGTTACCAGCAGCTGGGGTGCTAGCAGATAAAGAAACTGTTACAGCACCAGTAGTTGTAGGTGTACTAGCTACACCACCACTCTGTGATTTATCAGTAATAGCTTTCACTTCAGCATCAATTTTGGTGCCTACAGTTAAACCAGCAATGTTGGCAGCAGTTAAGGTGCGAACAAATTTGGTTAAGAAAGCGTTGGCAGTAATGCCAGTTTCAGTTACTTCGGATAATGTTTTATCGGCATTAACATAATATGTAACAGTACCTACTTTTACCAACATGCCTGGATGGGCAATAGCTTCGGTAATGTCAGTACCACGATTTACATAATGTGGCCAATCGCGATCGTTTACTACCATCATGTTTTTGTACATGGCTTCTTTGGTAGTAGCGTTGGTGCCAACCTTTACGTTAAAATCATTGCCATAAAGAGCTTTTGCAGCTTCTAGGGTGATTTTAGATAAAGAGTTACCTGGCAAAACAGCATACAATTGATCGGAAGAAGGTCTCTTCACGATAAAGGAACCTGGGCGATAATTTACAGCGCCAGGATAGGTTGCAGGTACGCTAAGAGAATCATAGCAAGCCTGTGTAATGGTTGTATAACCACCGTATGTTGGTCTCCAAGATTTGAAGTCATCACCGGTAGGGAAATACAATACTTTTAAATCGTTATTGACAACGTAAATGGTTGGTTTACCAGATACTTTGATCATGTCGCCAGGAGCTAAGGTTGGGCATTCAGCAGCATTTGCTACGCCTGGAACCAAAGCAGCTACGCCTACAGACCAAAAAATGGTAGTAGCCACTACGCCGACAGTAAAGATTTTTTTACTGAATTTAATTAAGTCGGTCATAAAATTAGTTAAAACTCTGCCCAATCGCGCACCCCTAGTTTCTATAAAGAAATAGGAGGTCGATCGAACTAGAGTGTGTTTGGCCGTAAGGCCAAACGTACAATAGTCTTACGAGTGCTTATGCACCCTCGACCTTGGTAAGACCGTAATAAATAACTTTCTCTCTCCGATAGTGATTAAAAAGTTTTTAAGCACGATTGGGGGGATAAAGTGGATTGAGCGAACGGATGTTGGACAGAGATTCTTCGCTTCGCTCAGAATGACAATTTGAGATGGAAAGACAAAAACCAATTACCGTTTGGTGGTGGTAACTGTTACTTTGATTGGTAGTATTGTTAGGTTGGAAACAGTGGCTGGGGTAACAATTACTTCTACTTTATTAACTGTATTGGTTGTGGCTGGTGCCACCACTGCTGGAACGATTTCTTGTTTTACTACATTGTTTACCGATACAGTCGGCAAAACAGTTTGCACTGATTGCATAGTATTGTCGGTAATTTTTTCGGCCACTTTGCTAGCTTCGCTGGCTTCTTTTACTTTATCTAAAGCTTGAACAAAATTATCGGTGGCTAACAAATCTTTGGCATCGGTGGCATTTTTGGTGCCTTCAACTAATACCAAATTAGTTTGTTTGGCAGCTTCTTGAACCTGGCCAGATACCACGGTAATTTTATCGTTTAATTCTTTGGTAGAAGTAGCAGTAGCCACAGTAGTAGAAGCGGCGGACATTGATTTTACTTCGGTTTTAACAGCATCCATAACTACCTTTACGCCATCAGCATTTTGTTTAGAAGTGGCAATATCGGTTACAGCGGATTGCAAACTGGTATCAATCGCTTGTTTGATTTCTTCTTTACTAACACTGTTGTCACCATCTAAATGTTTGGTTACCATTACTTCAACCGCTTTTACATTGGTATCTTTTACCATATCTTTGGCTTCGGAAACAGCGGCCGACACAGTTTTGTCGGTAGAAGAAGTAGAAGCGGCCAACAAACTATCTTTTACATCTTGTAAAACATTTTTGATGGTTTCGGTATCTTTGTTGATATCTTTGGCGACTGCCGCCGAAGTTTGATTGGCGCCGGTGTTTTGAATTTCGGTTAAATTATTATTAACATTTTTTATTTCTTCTTTTAAATCAGTTACCGATTGTTTGATTTTTGCATCTTTACCACTAACATTACTGGCCACAATGGCTTTGGTTTCGGTAGCACGACGTTTGGCAAATTCTACATGCAATTTAGTGGCATCATCTTTTGAGCCTACTATATTAGTAGCTACCATTTGAGTTTTTTCAACAGCGCAGAAATTGCTTTTTGATAATATTTCTCCTGATAACCATAGTTTTAGGAGTATCGCTAACAGTGTTTTTAATTTGAGATAACAAAAGCGCGCGGTTTTTGGTTAACCATTCTTGTTTTGGATTTACTTCCGCATTCTTTAAAGATGTAAGTTGTGCAATAATTTCCTTTGACATATTGCTTTACTTTTCTGTTATCTCTTTTAATTTTTTTAAAGCGCGATGAATGGTTACGCGAACAGCGATATTTCCTTTTTCCATGATCTCGGCAATTTCGTCTATTTCCAATTCATCAACATACCGCAGAGTTAACACTTCTTGATATTCTTGTTTTAATTTTTTGATAGCGAGAACGATTTGTTGATTGTCAATTTTCTCGCCTAAATCTTTTTGCATTTTACCAGCATCGCCAATATCGGTTTCTTCGTTTATTTTTACTTCTGGAACCGTGGCGCGGTGGCGATAAAAATCTATAATGCAGTTTCGAGCGATTCGATACAACAACCCACTAAAACTTTTTACTTCTTTTTCTTGATTACCAATAATATAATTCCACGCACGTAAAAAGACGTCAGAGACTATATCTTCGGTTTCTTCGTGACTGCTGACTTTGAAATAAACAAAACGATAGATCTGTTTGACGTATTTGTCGTAAAGAGTGGCAAAGGCGTCGGGGTCGTGTTTTGTTTGCAGTCTG
>LBTN01000015.1 GCA_000992085.1 Candidatus Magasanikbacteria bacterium GW2011_GWA2_37_8
CCATTCATTCAAACAAACTGGTGTATAGCCAGAAGTCGAGCCGTCTTTTTTCTCCCAGCGTACGGCAAAAACATCCTCACGTCCGCGAAAGAGGGATTTGAATAAATCAACTTTTTCTTGAGGAGTTAAAATTGACACAAGTTATTTTATTATTTTATACCTCGTCGCCCGCCCTTTCCCTAGCCGTTCAATTTTTTTCATTTCCAACAATTTATTTAATATTTGTGCCACCGTCGGTCCGACAATTTTAAGATCATCTCGCAAATTTTTTGGGGTAATAATTTCATGTTCATTCATATAATGCCACACCGCCATTTGTTTTTCCGATAACAAATGTTCAATTGATTCTTTGGATAACAAGCTAATGGCCATCTGTGTTTGTTTTAACAAAATGGTTAAGAAAAATAATAACCACGGGCTAATGTCCTCGTTTTCTGTTTTCCAGGTTTTTTGCGACTTATTTAGGGCAATGTAGTATTCATTTTTATTATCCTCTATTATTTTTTCATGTGAAATATAAGGCATATATTCATAGCTGTTTTTGAGGAGTAGCAAATTAGTAAGTACACGAGAGGTACGACCATTGCCATCTTGGAATGGGTGGATGGACAAAAATTCAAAAATAAAGTTACCGATAATAATCAGTGGGTGTATTTCCTTTCTACTCAAGAGATCCTGTACGGTTTCTAATAATTCGCTCATTTCTTTGCCAACTAAATGTGGTGGAGTGGGGTCAAATAAAATACCAATCAGATTGCCATTTGCATCTTTTGCTTCTACACGGTTGTTGCCAAATTTGTACTCACCGCGATGACGAGTGTCTTTTTCCGAATATTTCAAAAGTTCACTATGAAAATGTTTAACAGTACTTTCAGATAATACCAATTTTTTGTATGAATCAAAAACATTAGTTAGCAGTTCAGCATAGCCTGCAACTTCTTGTTCGTCGCGAGTGATTAATTTTTGAATTTTCAATCCTTTCAATAGTTTTGCAACTTGTTCATCAGTCAACCGCGCGCCTTCAATACGGGTGGACGCGCCCGAAGAAGTAACAATTACTGACCTTTTCAGCATACCCAAAGTTTGAGGCGACAAATTTGCTCCCATTTTCCATTGGCCTTTTAATTCGTCAATTTGCGAAATAAGGCCATATATTTTGTGAGTTATTTCCGGATTGAATGATAATCTTTTGGTAAATTTAGGCATATGACCCACGTGGTTCGAATCCCTCTCTCACCGCCAAGTTTTACCAAAAAAACAAACCAAATAAACTGGTTTGTTTTTTAAATAGATATTGTTGTATTGTCTTTAATTTTATGCTAAAATTAAGGCATATGAAGAAATTAATTTTGGCCGCTATAATTGGTGGAGCATTTTTGCTATTTGCTCCTGGTTTGGCTTTGGCGCAAGAAAAAATTGATCTTTTTTCGGCTACTTATAAAATTAATCCTGATGGCAGTTTTAATGTTACCGAACAAATTACTTATGATTTTGGTGAGTTAAATAAACACGGAATTTTTCGTTACTTTCCTATAAATTATCGCTCGGGATTGTTTAATTACAATTATCAAGTTTCTGATATTAGTACAGTTGATGAAAATGGTGAATATTATCCTTATAAAATTTCTCATCCTGGAAAAAATATTGAAATTAAAATCGGCGATCCTGATGTTTTGGTAACTGGCAAGAAAATTTATGTGATAAACTATAAATTAAACAGAGCCTTGTTAAATAGTTCTGAAGGCGATGAATTATATTGGAATGTAACTGGTAATGGTTGGGAAGTGCCAATTGGTAAAGTGGAAGCCAAAATACTTTTGCCTGGTGAGGTAAATCCAGATAATTTGTTTGCTTTTTGTTATGTCGGTGATTTTGGTAGCGAAGAAAATTGTTCGGGCACAATGTTAGAAAATAATGGCAAGGGCCAAACCACTTCGATTCTTTTTGCTCACGAGTTAGTTTTGAAGGCTGGTCAGGGTGTTACTTTTAAAGTAATTTGGCCAGAGGGTTTGATAACACAACCAAATAAAACAATTTTAGTTAAGTGGTTTTTTAAAGATAATTGGGTTTTGTTTTTACCGTCAATAGTATTTTTTGTAATGCTATATTTGTGGTATACGCGTGGCCGTGATCCAAAGGGCAGAGGAGTAATTATTGCCGAATTTGAAGTACCCGACAATCTAAGTCCAGCCGAATTAGGTGCGCTTTATAGCGAATCGGTTAACAACAAATATATTTCCGCGGAAATTATCTATTTAGCAATTAAGGGTTATTTGCGCATCGAACGTATATCGGTTAAAGGCGTTTTAAAAGATAGTTCAGATTATAAACTATATCAATTAAAAAGTGCTGATGATAATTTAAATAATATTGGTAAAGAACTTGTGAGCAGTTTGTTTGCTAGTGGTAGCGAAATAGTTTTGTCTGATTTACAAGATAAATTCGCTCGCTCTCTTAAAATAGTAAGTGATCATATCGCCGGTGCTTTAGTAACGCGTCAATATTATGTTAAAGATCCAGTTAAAGCTCGAGCGTGGTATTATGGGGCGGGCGCGGTAATTATAATCATTGGATCATTTTGTTTTATATTACAACAAGCTTGGTTTGAATTGATAAATTTTATTTTAGCTGGAATAATTATTATTGCTTTTGGAATTTTGATGGCAGTCAAAACAAAATTAGGAGTAGATGTTAAAGATAAAATAAAAGGTTTAAAATTATATCTAACTGTAGCCGAAAAAGATCGAATCAATTTTCATAACGCCCCAGAAGTTACCACCGAACAGTTTGAGAAATTTTTACCGTATGCTATGGTATTAGGGGTAGAAAAGGCTTGGGTAAAACAATTTGAAAAGATTTATAATTATCAACCAACTTGGTATCAGGATCCAACTTATCCAATGTTTTCGATTGCCAGTTTTGGTGCTAGTATAAATAATTTTAATAGTTCAGCTTATAGTGCTTTGTCTTCCACGCCTTCTAGTGGTTCTGGTGGCGGATCTTCCGGCGGTGGCGGTGGTGGAGGCGGAGGGGGAAGCTGGTAATTATATAAAATGTATGCCTCAAAATATTAATTTATCGAATGATTCTTTTGACGTAGCAGCCGAAGAACTAAATTTTTTGTCAGCTTTAGCTACGGCTGGAGCTAGCGAACACGAATCAGAAGGCCAACTTTCGATTGATGTGGCCGAAATGGCGGAAGAGTTGATTGTAGTAGCTACTATGGCCGGGTCAAAACCAGATAATATTGAGTTACATTTACACAATGATGTTTTAACAATCCGTGGCACCAGGACATCGCCTATACCAGAAGGGGCAAATCATTTCTATGAAGAATGTTTTTGGGGGAAATTTTCACGAACAATTGTTTTGCCGGTTGATGTTAAGCCAGAAGTGGCCAGTGCCGAATACAAACAAGGAGTTTTAATTGTGCATTTAGCCAAAGCTAAATCCGATAATAATATTCCAATTTATGTTGTTGAAGAATAATAGTATTGAAGAAAATTTATTACCCAAAGCAAGTATGCCTTGGTGGAAAAAAGTTTTAATTATTAAGGCTGTAGTAATCGGTCTAATTGTTATAATTTTTGGTGCGACAGTTGTTTATGTTAAAGCCTATTCCGACAAAGTTTATCCGGGGGTAACGGTAGGTAAAGTTGGGGTTGGTGGTTTAAATCTTGGGCAGGTAAAAGAATTTGTGGAGGTTTTTAATAACAGATTAGTTAAAGAGGGTCTTACTTTATCGGTGTATAATTCTAATACTAATAGTACTACTAAAGTAGTTTTGCCAATTTTATCTGATGGCGACAATTCCAACGAGCTAGCTTCGTGGAATAGCGAATTTATTGCTGAAGAGGCAATTAAGATTGGCAAAGAGGGGAATTGGTGGCAAAAAATGGTTGGCCCTTGGGAAGCTCGCTTTTTTGGCAGTCGGATTTTTGCTAAATTGCAATGGGATGAAAATAAAATTACCGACGAATTGCATTCGCATTTAGATGCTTTGGCAGACGAACCACACAACGCCAATATTGTGGTAGAGAATTTAAATCCATTACAATATAAATTAGTTCCAGAAAAGTCTGGCTGGATGTTTGATTATTTTGAAATAAAAGAAGAGGTAAAAAAGCAATTAGGCAATTTAGAATTACGCCCTGTAGAAGTTTATGCCAAACAGTATGTGCCAAAATTTGATTTGGCAGCCGTAACAAAATTAACAGACAAATTGCCAGAAGTTTTAAAGTATGGGAATTTTGGGTTAAATTATATTGATCCGCAGACAAAAATACGACGTGATTGGTTAATTGCTCCCGAAGAATATACCCAATGGTTAGAAGTTACCAACGATGAGAATGGCCAGGCAATCTTTTCTTTAGCGCGTGAATCAGTAGAAAAATATTTAATAAATTTACGTTTATCAATTGATGAGCCAGCTTTGGATGCAAAATTTGTAGTAGCAAATGGTAAGGTTAAAGAATTTCAGGGTAGTCGTACTGGTTTAAGTTTGAATGTAGAAAAAAGTTATGAGGCAATTATGTCGGCTTGGAACGAACGGAATTATCGACCAGCTGAAACCAATAAAACTGTTAGTTTAATAGTAGACATTATTGAGCCGAAAGTAAAAATGGCGGAAATAAACGATTTGGGTATAGTAGAAGTAGTTGGTGTTGGCGTGTCTTCTTTTAAAGGTAGTCATACAAATAGAATTAAAAATATTGCTCGAGCAATAGAGCTATTAAATGGCGCTTTGATCAAACCAGACGAAGAGTTTTCTTCTTTAAAATATGCCGGGCCGTTTACTCTAGAAAATGGATTTTTGCCAGAGAAGGTAATTAAAGGTAATGAAATTAAATTGGAGGTTGGTGGTGGGATGTGCCAAATTGGTACTACACTTTTTAGAATGGCAATGAATTCGGGAATGGATATTACCGAGCGCCGCAACCATTCGTTGGTGGTTGGCTACTACGCTGATCCGGTTAATGGTAATCCTGGCACTGATGCTACTTTGTATGAACCGATTTTAGATTTAAAATTTAAAAATGATACTGGTCGTTATTTGTTGTTACAAACGGAAATGGATTATAAAAAGATGGAATTGCGGTTTACATTGTGGGGGACAAATGATGGACGTAAAGGTTGGTATACGCATCCAACGGTAAGTAAATGGATACCAGCTGGCGATCCGATTACTATTGTAAAAGCAGGTTTAAAACCTGAAGAAGAAAGCTGCCAAGAAGCCTACAAAGGGGCAGTTGCTAGTTTTACTTATACGCGTGTAACACCAGCCGGAGATAAGATCGCCAGAGTATTTGATAGTTATTATAGGCCATTGCCAAAAACTTGTTTGGTGGCAGCAACCAGTACGCCAGCGGTTGCGCCAGTTGAACCGATTGTTGATGTGCCAATAGAAGTAATACCTCTCGAACCAATTAATTAATATTATTATTTGGTTGTCATCTCGACTGAGTCTCGCGACGAGTGGAGAACCGTACCCAAGAAGAGGTATTAAGGGAGAAGACGAGCCGAAGCCTGTGCTATCCGTCAATACATCTCCATGCTTGTCGTGGATACGGGCGATTAACTGATAAACTAGGTTTGTCTAGCAGTTATGCGTCCGTATTCAAGATTTTTACTTTGCTTTATTTTAAAACCAAGGTAAGCGGTGGATATGGGTCAGCGTTTATTAAAGTTGTTGTTCAGCAATAGTTTGCGCTGATCCAGATCAGACTTTTAACGTAACTGAACATTATACCATAAACAAAAGGTTTTGTCAATGGGTGGGTGGGGATAAAGTAAAAATATACAAAAAAACCGCTAAGATAAGCGGTTTTTTGTTATGATATTAATTTATCAAATCACCTTATCTATTAACCCATACTTTTGGGCTTCGGTAGCAGTCATAAAGTGATCGCGGTCGGTATCTTTTTCGATTGTAGCCATATCGCGACCTGTATGGTTAACCAAAATATGGTTTAATTGATCCTTGATTCGTAAAATTCGTTCGGCACGGATTTTGATATCGGATGCCTGCCCTTCCATACCACCCATTACTTGGTGGATCATGATTTCGGCGTTTGGTAGAGCCAATCTTTTGCCTTTGGCACCAGCGGCTAAAAGTACGGCGGCCATACTAGCGGCCATGCCAACACAGATGGTGGAAACAGGGGATTTTATATATTGCATGGTGTCGTAAATGGCCATACCAGCGGTAACCGAACCTCCTGGAGAATTGATATATAATTTAATATCTTTTTCTGGATTTTGATTTTCTAAAAATAATAATTGGGCAATAATAATATTGGCCATATGATCATCAATAGAATCGCCTAAGAAAATTATTCGGTCGATTAATAGACGCGAATAAATATCATAAGCCCGTTCGCCATGAGAAGTTTTTTCGATAATAGTGGGGATGAGGTATTGAGAGGTAGTAGATGACATAGATAAATTGTTATATTGTTAAATCGCTGAATTGTTAACGAGACAATTTACTCAACTGTATAACAATTTAACAGTTTAGCAATTTAACAATTCAATATTTAAATCTTATCATTTTATTATTTATTAGTCAAAATTTTTTGTAACACTTCGTCTATAGTTCCATTAGTCGTAAATCCAGCTGCTTTTTTGTGGCCGCCGCCACCAAATTTTTTAGCGATTGCCGATACGTCCACGTCATCTTGGGTGGTACGAAAACTAGCTTTTACGATTCCGGCGCTATTATCTTTTAAAAATAAAACAATTTTAGTGTTGTCTAAATTATTTAAAAAATTACTAATACCCTCGATTTCATCTTCGGCGACACCAAAATTATTATAATCAGATTCTGTTAAGTAGGTATGAGTAATCCCGCTCGGTTCGTGATTTTCTAGTCGACTTAAGATTGTTCCCCATAAACGTAAAATATTTAGGGTTTTATTTTTTCCAGTTTTGTTGTTGATTAATGATAAATTTCCGCCTTGGCGTAAAAGTGCCCCAGTGATTTTTAAGGCTGTAGGAGTAGTAGCAGAGTTAGTAAAATTACCGGTATCGGTAATCAATCCTGCTAAAAGAGCAGTAGCCATATGACTGGTGATTTTTGTGGCAGTATGAGTAAAAAAATGATAAAGCACTTCGGCGGTAGAACTGGCGGCAGGCATTACCAAATTATGCCAGCCATAGTGTTCGTTGGTGGTGTGGTGGTCGATATTAATAATGGTAGCCGGGTGTTTGTAAAGATGTTTATCTACACCCGCATAGCGTAAATCACCCGAGTCTAAAACAATTATAGTATCAACGTTGATATCAGAAAAGATATTGGGGGAGCTATAAACGGGGTGGCCGTTAAGTAAAAATGTTAATCGGGGGGCAACTAGTGTAGCACAAAAGATTGCAGTTGGTTTTCCTAGTGCTTGTAAATATTCGCTTATTGCCACCGCCGAACCAATTGCATCGCCATCAGGGTTTTGATGAGGGACGATAATAATTTTTTTTGCGGATAAGAGGTGGTTGTGAATTTGTAAACTAGTAGATTTCATTGATGAAAGATAATTAGCAAGTAGCAATCAACAAACAACAATTGTTAATTGTTCTTTGTTAGTTGTTACTTATTCCTAAACATGCCATTATATATTCTTTTGGCACTCTTGTCAAGCATGGTATTTGGTGTGGTATTTGGTGGTAGGGTTGGATAAACGTTTTTGTCATGCGTGCGGGCGTGTGGCAGAGGAGGAGGTATGGGTTGGACCAATAATGACATTGACATACGCGTTGTCGCGTTCGTGTTGCTGGTAGCCAGTGCGTTGGGTTGGGGCATTCTCCTTCAGAGGATGTTCTGAAGTTCTTTCGGAGGGGTCCGCCGTGGTGTGCGCCCGCACACGCTACGGCCCCGACCAATTGTTAATAATTTTTTGTTAGCAGCTGGTTAGAGTACTTCCATAAAAATTAAAAAAGCTGTATAATAGTTGCAGCTTTTTGTTATGTATTTAAAACGTCTCGAAATTCAAGGATTTAAATCTTTTGCTAATAAAATAGTATTAGATTTTTTGCCACCGCAAAGTGGTCGTTTTAGTATTACCGCAGTGGTGGGGCCAAACGGTTCGGGCAAATCTAATGTGGTAGATGCTATTCGTTGGGTAATGGGCGAACAGAGTATAAAAAATTTACGTGGTAAAAAAAGTGAAGATGTAATTTTTGCTGGTTCCGAAAACAAAGGAGCGCTGGGTGCTTGCGAAGTAACTATGATTTTGGATAACGCCGACAATCGTGCCGAATTAGATTACCCCGAAATTGTTATTACTCGTCGATTGTATCGATCGGGCGAAGGTGAATATTTAATTAACAATAATCCTGTTCGGCTATTAGATGTTCATTTACTTTTAGCCAAAGCCCAATTTGGCCAGCATTCTCACAGTATTATTAGTCAAGGTACAATTGATAGATTGTTAACCGTAAATCAAGCCGAGCGCAAAGAATTTTTAGACGAAGCCTCGGGTATTAAAGAATTTCAAATCAAACAACATCAAGCCGCATTAAAATTAAATCGTACGCGTGAAAACATGGAACAGGCCGAAAGATTATTGGCCGAAGTAGAACCGCATTTAAAAATTTTAGCACGACAAGTAAAAAAATTAGAAAAACGTCAAGAAGTAGAATTATCTTTGCGTGAGTTTCAAGAAAAATATTACGCTACTTTGCATAAACGCAACCAAGATGAAATTAATGAAATTAATCGACAGTTAGAAGGAGTCGAAACCAATTACCGTTCGGCCTTTAATGAGTTATCGGTTGCCCAAACCGAATTAGCCGAATTAGCCAAAGCCGAAAGCCGTCAAGAAGTTTTTACGGCTTTGCAAGTTAAGCACCAAGTGGCTAGTAAAGAAAAAAATGATATCGAACGCAATTTGGCGATTTTGGAAGGGCGTTTAACTAGTGGCTATCACGAAGCTGGTAAGGGTAATATTGGTTGGTTGGAAAATAAGATTAAAGAAATTAAATTTAGTCGTGAACAACTAACCGTTCAAATTCAGTCTGCCACCAGCGAACTATCTCGTTATCAAGAACAATTTAATTTAGTTCAAAAAAAGATTAATGATTTGTCGGTAGAAAAAACTGAAAAATCAGTTCAGTTGTCGCGCATGCGCAGTGCTTTGATGCAAAACCAATCCGAACAAAATTTCTTTCAATTTTCTGGTTTGTCGGCGGTTAAAGCTTTGCTCGAAGCTCGAGAAAATTGGGGAGGTAAAATTTTTGGTTTGGTAGCCGAATTAGGAGAAGTTGAAGAAACTTATCGAGTGGCCCTAGATGTGGCGGCTGGCGCCAATCTATCTTCTTTGGTAGTCGAAAACGATGAAACCGGAAAACGGGCAATCGAATATTTGCGTACTCACAAATTGGGGGTAGCAACATTTTTGCCATTAAACAAAATTCAACCTCGGGTTTTATATTCCGAATCAGAATCAATTTTACACGAAGAAGGTGTTTTGGGTTTGGCATTAAATTTAATAAAATATCCAGCACAATTTACTAATATTTTTGCCTATATTTTTGGTGATACCATTATAGTTAAAGATTTGGTAGCTGCGCAACGAGTAGGTATTGGCCGGGCGCGCATGGTAACTTTGGAGGGTGACGTAGTAGAAAAAAGAGGGGTACTGCGCGGCGGTTTTCGCAAAACTCAAGGTTTAAGTTTTGCTTCACAACTAATGTTATCGGGAATCGAACGAGCGCGTGATTTTGAAGCTCAGATTAATTTGGAAGAACAAAACTTAATTACAGTTGATAAACAACTAGATAATGCAAAGTCGGAATTAGCCAAATTGGAAATGGAAGTAAAAATGGGAGAAAACAAAATTAATTTACAAAATACCGAAGAACAAAATTTCAGTCGCGAGTTGGCTGGTTTGGAAAAAGAATTACAACTGTCGCAAATCAGCCCGTCTGAATATAGCAAAGTTTTGGCAGATTTGAATAAAGAAAAAGAAGTTTTACTTAAAAGTTTAACTATTGCCGCAGAAAAACTAATTAAGTTTGATGCCGAAATTTCTGAATTTAATCAAAAAGAAGAAGACAAAAAACAACGGGTGTTTGCTTTGCAAGAAAAAATGCAATTTAAACAAAATGAAGTTAACAATATTTTGACGATTCGTAATGAATTAAAAATTTCTTTAGCTAAAATCGAAACTAAGCAAGAAGATTTGCGGGAAGAAGCACAAAATGATATGGGTGTGGCTTTGGAATCGGTTTTAGAACGGAATCCAATGGTGGCACCAATTGAAGAATTAAATAATCTGGCGCAAGAAATTCAAAAATTAAAATACCAATTAAGTTTGATCGGCGGTATCGATGAAGAAGTAACCGCCGAATTTACTACCACCAAAGAACGTTACGACTTTTTAGAAGGTCAATTAGTTGATTTGCGTTCGGCTACTGCCGATTTAGAAAAGATGGTAATGGAATTGGACGAATTAATGAAAAAGAAACGAGCCGTGGCGTTTAAAAAAATTCAAAAAGAATTTGAAAGATATTTTAAAATTTTGTTTAGTGGTGGTTCGGCAAAATTGGAAGAAATTTATGGCGAATCAGAAACAGAAGAAACAGAAGAAGTTGTGGCTACTTCACCAGAAAATACTAACAATTTAACAATTCAACAATTTAACAACGAAAATTTAATAGAATCAAATGATAGTAGTAATGTTGAACAGAAAAAAGCAAAGAAAGAAAAGATTCTTACCGGTATCGACATCATCGCCAACCCACCTGGTAAGAAAATAAAAAATATTAATGCACTGTCTGGTGGTGAACGCACCTTAACTTCGATTGCGTTAATTTGTGCGATTTTAAATTGTAACCCATCACCATTTGTTATTTTAGATGAAGTGGAAGCCGCACTCGACGAAGCTAATACTTTGCGTTTTGCCAATATTATGGGTGAGTTATCTGCCAAATCTCAGTTTGTTGTTATTACCCATAATCGGGTTACCATGCATTCGGCCGATGCTTTGTATGGTGTAACCATGAGTGGCGACGGGGTGTCAAAATTACTTAGCGTTAAGCTTAACGAAGCGGAAAAGGTAAATAAATAGCTAACCTTGGCCAACTCTTGACAAAAAAACTAGGTTAGTGTATATTTATACCACTCTCAAATCGTCACTGATATAATTTTAATGTCTAAAAATTGTTATGTTGATTATTCGTTTACAGCGTGTTGGCAAGAAAAAATTTGCCACTTATCGCTTGATTATTTCCGAAAAAACTCGTGATACTCAAGGCCGATATTTAGAAAATTTAGGTGTATATAATCCACATAATAAAGTGGATGGTTTTGTTCCAGATACAGAAAGAATTAAATATTGGTTAAGCAAAGGTGCTGGTTGTTCCGATACTATTAACAACTTGTTTGTTAAGGCTGGCATTATGGAAGGCAAGAAAAAACGCAAAGTAAATTTGTCTAACAAACGCAAAGCCAAATTAGCCGAAAAGAAAAAAGCTAAAGAAGCCGCTGTACCAGCTCCAGTAGCTGCTCCAGTTGTAGAAGAAGCTCCAGTGGTTGAAACCCCAGTTGTAGAAACAGCCCCAGTTGCAGAAGTTGCACCAGCTCCAGTAGTTGAAGAAACTCCGGCAGCAGAAACAACCCCACCTGCAAGCGAAACACCACAAGCTTAAAAAAATATCAAAAAGACACTTTAAAAATAAAGTGTCTTTTTTTATCCAGGCTAATTTGACTTTTTTTCTTTGTTTGTGTTATACTGTTTTTACCGCAGTGCTGGTGGATTTTTTCCACAATTGTCGACAGGCTGCACTTTGATAATTTAGTTTAAGAATGCAAGAATATGGAAGCTGATCAACTTTTTGTTGAGATGCTCGTCAAAGCGATTGTTAACAATCCAAACGATGTTAAGACCAATCGTATTATTGATGAGCGCGGTGTCTTGATTACTTTAGATGTCAACCCAGCCGATATGGGTTATGTGATTGGTCGTAGTGGTCAAACCGCCCGTTCTATCCGCACCTTGCTCAAGATCGTTGGCGCCAAGCACAATGCTCGCGTTAACTTAAAGATCAATGAGCCAGAAGGCGGACGCGGTCCTCGTCCAGCTGCTGCTGCCACTACTACCTTTAGTAGTCAGCCAGTAGACACAAGTGCCGTTGATGATCTGGGTATCTAAACGATAAACCAAATCTAACCATCCCAAGCAATTGGGATGGTTTTGTTTAAAGAGTTGTGGTAGAATAATAGCGAAAGAAAAATATATGCAATTTGATATTCTAACTTTATTTCCCGATCTAATTTATAACTATTCTTCCGAGAGTATTCTCGGCCGTGCGCAAAAGCAGGGTTTGATTGATATTAGCGCCCATAATTTTCGTGATTTTACTACCGACAAACATCGTCGAGTAGACGACACCCCATATGGTGGCGGCCCAGGTATGGTGCTACAAGTTCAGCCAATTTATGATTGTCTGAAAAATATTAAGGCATTAAAGCATGAAAACATTAAAACAAACAAGAATTTAAAAATTAAAAATTTAAAATTAAAAATTATCGCCCTGGATCCAGCCGGAAAAAAATTTGACGAACGTATGGCTGAAAAATTTTCCAAACTAGATCGGCTGGTTTTGATTTGTGGTCGTTACGAAGGTTTTGATGCAAGGGTGTATAAATTGGTTGATGAACGAATTTCGGTAGGTGATTATGTTTTGGCCGGCGGTGAATTACCAGCGCTTACAATTGTAGAAGCGACGGCCAGATTGATTACAGGAGTGTTGGGGAATACAGAAAGTTTAAAAGAAGAAACTTTCACGAAAGGAACAAGGAACAAGGAACAAGGAACAAGTGATAGACAAAAAAATAATTACTCCTTACTCCTTACTCCTTACTCCTCAAAAGAATATCCCCAATATACCAAACCAGAAAATTTTAATGGGCTAAAAGTACCTAAAGTTTTGCTATCTGGAGACCATAAAAAAATAGGGGAATGGAGGGTAAAAAATAGTAAATAATTTTGTCCATATTTATCCACAGTCTGGGGACAATTTTACCCTTGACAGACAATTGGTGCTATGCTATTATGTAGAAGCTAAAAATTAGCCAATAAACAAAGCATAAAAGCACCTCCCAAAATTTAATACTCCGGTAAGTCCTTAAATTAAGGATACTGCTGTGTCCACCAAAGTTTAAACTGTAAACAACGGGGAACGAGAAAAGAGCAACTTGAATCAGGTTTCTCTTTTTTCTTTCCTTGGCAGATAAAATTGCGCAAGCAATCAAAATCAAATTAGGAAAGATGTTCATTGACAATATTAATGTGACAAAAACCACTACTTAATAAAAGTCTACGGATTTTTGTTAGGTTGAGTCTATTCAAAGAATTTATTTTTCTTTAATGAGTTACTGAAAAATAAATACCAAAAAATAATAAATCCAAATTCTCTAACTGCCTAGTTAGAGAAATCATTACTCTGTTTCAATTTAATCTTCGGATTAAGTTGAAACACTTTTTAAGAGTTTTCCGCCCTAGGCGGACCCGCCTTGGGCGGGGATCCTGTCTGATTTGTTTCTTCGGAAATAAAACCTTCAGGATTATTACTTCTTAATACTTTTAAGAGTTTGATCCTGGCTCAGGATGAACGCTGGCGGCGTGTTTAAGGCATGCAAGTCGAACGTGGCTAGTGCGTAGCACCAAGAAATTAAAAATTGATTCCTTGGTGCTATGTGCTGGTCTAGTGGCAAACGGGTGAGTAACACATTGATAACCTACCTCCGAGACGGGGATAGCTCGCCGAAAGGCGAATTAATACCCGATGGTAATGCGGGGACGCAAGTCATTCGCATTTAAAGTTTTCGCGCTCGGAGAGGGGTCTATGTCTGATTAGCTAGTTGGTAAGGTAAAAGCTTACCAAGGCTTTGATCAGTAGCAGGCGTGAGAGCGTGACCTGCCTCACTGGGACTGAGACACTGCCCAGACACCTACGGGTGGCTGCAGTCAAGAATATTCCACAATGGGGGAAACCCTGATGGAGCGACGCCGCGTGCAGGATGAAGGCCTTCGGGTCTGTAGGTGGTATAGCGGGTTAGAGGTAAAAACCGTGCGCTCAACGCAAGGTCTGCCTTTAAAACTACTATACTAGAGAATGGAAGAGGTAAGCGGAATTGCTGGTGTAGTCGTAATAAGCGTTGATATCAGCAAGAACACCAAATGCGAAGGCAGCTTACTGGTACATTTCTGACACTGAGAGACTAAAGCGTGGGGAGCAAACAGGATTAGATACCCTGGTAGTCCACGCCCTCAACGATGCATACTAGGTATTGGCAGTATCGACCCTGCCAGTGCCGTTTAAAAAAGCTAACGCGTTAAGTATGCCGCCTGGGAAGTACGGTCGCAAGACTAAAACTCAAAGGAATAGACGGGGACCCGCACAAGCGGTGGATTATGTGGTTTAATTCGATGATAAGCGGCGAACCTTACCTGGGCTCAACTACTAGCTGCAATCCTGATGAAAGTCGGGGTGCCTTCGAGGGTGCTAGATAGGTGCTGCATGGTTGCCGTCAGCTCGTGCCGTGAGGTGTACCGTTAAGTCGGGAAACGAGCGCAACCCACGTCGTGTGTTAAATGTACACACGAGACTGCCTACGCAAGTAGGAGGAAGGAGTGGACGACGTCAAATCAGCATGGCTCTTACGTCCAGGGCTACACACATAATACAATGGCCGGTACAACGGGCAGCTAAGTCGCGAGACGGAGCTAATCCTTTAAAACCGGCCCCAGTTCAGATTGCAGGCTGCAACTCGTCTGCATGAAGTTGGAATCGCTAGTAAACGCGCATCAGCCACGGCGCGTTGAATACGTTCTCGGGTCTTGTACTCACCGCCCGTCACACCATGGAAGTTGGCAATGCCTGAAATCTCCTTACGGGGATGAAGGCAGGGTCAATGACTGGGGTGAAGTCGTAACAAGGCATCCCTAGCGGAAGCTGGGGATGGATCACCTCCTTTCTGGAGAACTCAATCGCAAGATTGTGACTCTATGTCGACTTCAACTTTTTGTTGAAGAGCAAAAAAGGATAGGCTTGATCTGTCTAACAGATTATGGTTTTTGTCACGTTAATGAAGTCAATGAGAAAACTGCCCCGCATTTTGCGGGGCAGTTTTTTGTTTGTGGATAAATAATTGACAAAAGTGGTAAAATTTGTTATTATATAAAACATGGTAAGTCCTGCGTGCAACATTTGCGCTCAGAATTCCAGAGCTTCCTTCGGGGAGTTTTTTGGTATTTAAAAAATATGATATAATATTGTCGCTGTACCAGGATTGCTACTAAAATTTTTAAAGATGGGGATTTGGTGGAGGTATATGCGGAAAAGGGGGTTGTGAGAAAAATAGTAAAATAATTTTAACCTACATATAGGTCTTGACAGAAATAGCGAATGTGTGTTATAATTAATTACAAATAAGATACTTTTTGTATTAATATCTATTACACTTATGAAAAAAAGGTCACTTTTTTATGAAATTTTGCCTAATTTAAGCCATAAAAATGCTTTGGTGATTACTGGTATGAGACAGGTTGGAAAGACTACCTTGATGAGGCAATTATACGAAGAGCCTTTATCAGGCAGTAAGCTGTGGTTTGATTTGGACAACCCCCTAGATCAAAAGGTTTTTGAGGATATTGATTATAATAATATTTATACTAGATTACGCGATTTGGCTGGTGGCAGCAAAGAGCGTTTGTATGTTTTTGTTGATGAAATACAAAATTTCCCAGAGATAACCAAAATAATTAAATTTTTAATTGATCATTACGGAGTAAAATTTGTGGTAACCGGCTCATCGAATTATTATCTTAAGAATTTATTTCCTGAATCTCTATCGGGTAGAAAATTTTTATACCATCTAACGCCACTTAGTTTTCGCGAATTTCTTTATTTTCACGACAAATTGTCTGAAGAAGAGGCGCGTCTAAATAATACAATTTCCATTCTTCATCCGATTAGTATTTTTGATTATAAAAAATTTGCCGAAGAGTACTCTGTTTTTATGCGTTTTGGTGGTTTTCCAGAGGTGGCTACAACTTCAGAATTTATAACTAAGTCACAAATTTTGAAAAATATCTTTGCTTCTTTTTTTGAAAAGGATTTAAAAATACTTTCCGATTATGCCGACATTCGCGAATTGAGAGATTTAATATTATTACTGGTGCCACGAATTGGTTCTATGCTTGATGTTACTAAATTGAGTATCGAATTGGGTGTGGCTCGTCAAAAAATTTATAGTTATTTAGAATTTTTGCAGGGCGTATTTTTTATTCGTTTGGTACCCAAGTTTTCTAAAAGTATCGATCGTTCTGTTGCGGGAGGTCGCCGTGTTTATTTTACTGACACAGGGTTGTTAAATACTTTGGGTAATGTTAATGATTCTCAGTTGTTTGAAAATGCTGTAGTTAATCAATTGGCATCTTACGGAGAAATAAGTTTTTATAATCATCGTCATGCCGAAGAGATTGATATTATATTAAATAAAAAGATTGCTCTAGAAGTTAAATTAACTGGCACCTCAAATGATGTAAAACAAGTTAACAAATTGGCGAGCAAAATAGGGCTAGCTCAAGCAAAAGTGGTGAGCTATAAATTTGCAGATTTAAAAGATATTATCTCACCGGTGAATTTTTAGTAATAGAAAATATGTTTAAAGAAAAAAAACCGCAAGATGTTGAAGAAGAATTGGAAGATTTGTTTGTTCGATACAATATATATCCGTCAATTAGTGTTAATAAAGTAAAAAGATGGATATATGAGTCTGTTGGAAAAAATTCGATGGATGTATTTAATAAATATTGTAAGAAGTGGCATAAGTTTTTACCCGATTTTAAAAATTTAGAAGAAGCTAATTATGTTTTAGGGATTTTTTCTGATGCTTGGAATTATTTTCCTCACAAAGAATTAGGCAATAAATCGCCAAATGATTTAATAAAGAAAAATTTATCTTCTAAGTCTGAAACAAGCAAAAATGTTCCAAACGGTCCAAAGATAATTTGTAATGGTGTGGAAATGGAGTTTGATAAATATCAGGAAATGATTAAGGAAATGACAAAGTTGCAAATTCCTTTCAAAAAATGGATAAAAAAAGAGTTGCTACCAAATTACAAAAAATATCTTAGTAAATTGCATAAAAATAAAAAATTACAAGAACAAGATTATGATGTAGCTGAAATATTTTTTCAAAGGGTTTTACATGTGGGCTTTATTGATTTGATCGAAATTAGAATTAATTTTATAAAAAAAGAATTCCCAAATTGGTGGCCGACGCATGTATTATATTCTAATTTAAAACCAGCTGGTGTGTTATCATCCGTGGGTCGATTATTTGGTTTTATAGGATTTCTTTATTATATTGACAGTAAAGTATTCGGTTTTAAGTAAATTATGTTTTCAAAACAAATCAAACAAAAGTGGTAAAATTGTTATCATATAAAACATGGTAAGTCCTGCGTGCAACATTTGCGCTCAGAATTCCAGAGCTCCCCTCGGGGAGTTTTTTGTTTGCCAAGATTTGTATTTTTTGTTAGTATTGGATTTGTATGAACTTAACTAATTTAGAACAATTAAAATTGGCACCAAAAATAACAGCTTGTTTTGTTGATTTGGATAATACTTTGTGGGCAGGGATTTTAGCGGAAGGACAAAAGCCGCAGCTTTTTAATACTCGTTTAGAAGTTCTTAAAAAACTTCATAATAAAGGAATACAAATTTATATTATATCCAAAAATGATGAAAGCGATGTGGATAAAGCTTTTAGTGAATTAAAATTGGACAAATCTTTTTTTACTTGGGTTACAGCCAACTGGCAACCAAAATTTATTAATATAGAAAATTTAATTAGGATTTGTGAAATTCGTCCAGAGACTGCTATATTTATCGACGACAATCTTTTTGAATTAAATGAGGTAAAACAAAAAATATCCGCACTTAATATTTTAGAAGCAGAAAATATAGATTTTGTTCTTTCGCTGCCTGCGATTATTGGCAAAAAAGAGCAGAGCCAGATTGAAATTGAAGAGAGAAAGAATCGTTACAGAACCGCCATTAAAACAGAGCTGTTTAAAGATAAATTTAAAGGGTCCGATGTTGAATTTTATAGAAAGCTGAAGCGGTCAATTAGTTTTGGCCAAGTACCTGCTGATAATCTTGATCGTGCCACCAGATTGTTGGTAGAAACTCATCGCTTAAATTTTAGTCCAGGCAAATTCTCTGATTATGAAAAAGCAAAAGAATATATTCACCAACGTTTCAACAAGGGAGAAAAGGTATACGCCATAACTGCCTCAGAAGGCGAATATTCTTTAGGTTTAACCGGTGTCTTAATTGTTCAATATAATGAAAATACTGCAATAATAACCGACGGTTCGTTTTCTTGTGGAATTATCGGAAGAGATTTTGAACCGAAAACGCTCTTGGTGCTTATTGATAAATTAAAAAAAGAAAATATCGACAATTTAAACATTAATTTTATTTTAACTGCAACCAATATTAGATTGAAGGAAATTGTGGAAGGTATCGGGTTTACTATCAAACAGAAAAAGGTAGATAAAAATGGAAATTTACAGCTCGTATATTTTTTAAACATAAAGGATTATAAAATAACGGAAAATTATGATTGGATTACTGTTTCTGACAAGGCGCCAACATTTGAATATGTAGGTCATCCGTATGTTATTAAATTTTTTGATAATTACATCAAACCTTTATTTGCAAAAGATATAAAAATTTTGAATTTGGGTTCAGCAAGAGGGGAAGTGTTGGGATTGTTGCAGGCCAATGTTAGGGATGATTTTTATAAGTTTTTGAATGATAAAGGGGTAATATATACTAAAGTTGATATGGAATATTATCCTGATGAGAAAAATCTTGTGGCTAACGCGGAAGATTTATCTGAAATAATAGGGGATAATTCGCAAGACATAGTGATGGCGATTGAACTTTTGGAACATGCGCAGAGACCCTGGTTGATAATTTCAGAAATGACTAGAGTTTGTAAAAAAAATGGTTACATTTTTATTTCTGCTCCATCATTTAATTACGCCAAACATGAGTACCCAATTGATTTGTGGAGGTTTGGACCAAAAACGTTGAGAGATATTTTTGATAATCAAGATTATAAAATCTTACATTTAGAAATAGAAGGCGATCCAGCGATCCCCAGAAGAGTTATGATTATGGTTAAAAAGATTGGTGATAGCCCGTTAGAAGTGGAATTGCCAATTGGCAAGATTGATAATGAGAGGGGACTAACTGTCTTTGATTAAACTGTTTTCGATAGTCTAAAACAATAAATCAAAAAACCTTGATTTTATCAATCACTTTTGATATACTGTTTTTGTTTAAGGGCGGTTAGCTTTTAAACTTGTTCTTTTAAAACTTATCCACATTGTATTCGAACATAATACAGTGTATAATATAGTTGTTAATATCTAAAGTTCGAATATGCGCGGTGTACACAATGTCCAATTAAAAAAGAAAGCGATAATTTTAAGAAAAAAGGGTTTTACTTATCCAATGATAGAAAAGGAATTATTTGTCCCGAGAGCAACTTTGAGTAACTGGCTTTCTGGGTTAATGCTTTCCGATGAAGTTAATACAAGATTATTAGATCGTAAAAAAAATAATCTGATTAAAATAAGAGGGCTAGCTGTAGATGCGCAAAAAATAAGAAGAGAGCAAAATTTTAAAAACATAAAAGATAAAATTGAAATTGATTTTAAAAATTTTGATTTTAGTAAAAATGCATTAGAATTGTTATTAGCGATGCTTTATTTAGGCGAAGGGTTCAAAAAAACTCGTTCACATATTGGTTTGGGTAATTCTGACCCTAAAATTGCTTTAATGTTTGTAAAATTTTTACGATCAATTTATAAAGTAGAAGATTATAGATTAAGATGTGCGTTGCATTTAAGAATGGATCATAATGCAGAAAAAGAAAAAGCTTTTTGGTCTGATTATTTAGGAATTTCTAAAAAATATTTTCAAAAACCGCAATTTGACAAAAGAACAGAAGGTAAAAAAACTTGGGAAGGATATCACGGAGTGTGCTCGGTTTATTGCTACGATGCTAAAATAGAAAAAAGGTTGATATTTTTGCAAAAATATTTAGTTAATAAAATTTTGGGTGTATAGCTCAGTTGGTTAGAGCGCTTGCACGACACGCAAGAGGTCCCCCGTTCGAATCGGGGTATACCCACCATCACTTGATTTTTTTTAACAGTTCTGTTATTATATTAGCCGTAACGGGCGGCTAGCTCAGATGGTTAGAGCGCGTCACTGATAATGACGAGGTCATAGGTTCGATTCCTATGCCGCCCACACACACATTTAGCCTTTTTTAAGGCTTTTTTGTTTGATTGACAAAGCCCCTTTTTTCCTATATAATAAGCAATAGGTCGGAAGTTAAAAGACCGTTTTTGCTGTTAGTTTTATTCGTATAAATTTTTTTATGGAAGAAGAGTTAATACCTCAAAGTTCTAACATGGGAAGTTCTTTTAAGCGTTATTTTGTTAATGCTGGGTTATTTTTGCTTGAATTTATTAAAATTGCTTTGTTGGCTGGTATTACTATTGCTTTGGTTCGATATTATCTTTTTAAACCTTTTTATGTTAAAGGTGCTTCGATGGAACCAAATTTCTACGATCACGAATATTTAATTATCGATGAAGTTACCTATCGTTTTAATGAAATAAAAAGAGGGGATGTAATTGTTTTTAAATATCCAGAAAATCCAAAAGAATATTTTTTAAAGCGTATTATTGGTTTGCCAGGAGAAAGAGTTAAGGTTGCAGGTGGTCAAGTAACTGTTTACAACGAGGCTCATCCAGAAGGTTTAGCTATCCAAGAGTCTTATATACCTAAAGATGTTGTTACTGAAGGTGAAAAAATTATTGTTTTAGGAGCTGACGAATTTTTCGTTTTGGGGGACAATCGAGAAAACAGTTATGATTCTCGTCGGTTTGGCCCAGTCGATCGAAATTTAATTGTTGGTCGGGCTTGGTTTCGTGGTTGGCCATTAAATCGTATGCAAACTTTTAATACTCCGGAATTTAATTATTAATTAAGGAAAAAGGAATAATTATTTACTCCTTACTCTTTACTCCTTCTCATTATGAAAAAACCAATCAAAAAACCAGTGAAAAAAGAAATCAAACCAAAAAAGGTTAACAAGCCAGTTAAGACCGAAACAAAAAAAGAATCCGCTGGTGCCGAAAAAAGCAAACGCACTTTTAACTTGTTGCGTGGCATGCACGATATTTTGCCAAAAGAAGAACGTTATTGGAAGGCTATGTTTCATGCTTCCGAAAATTTGGCTAGCTATTTTCAATTTGGCCGAATCGAAACCCCGGTTTTAGAAGAAGCTAGTCTGTTTGTGCGAGCAGTGGGTAAAGGCACCGATGTGGTAGACAAAGAAATGTATTTATTTGAAGATCGCGATGGTAGCAAAGTTTGTATGCGTCCAGAAAATACTGCTGCGATTGTTCGTGCCTACATAATGTATGGTATGTGGAATGCGCCCCAACCAGTAAAATTGTGGTATTGGGGTTCGATGTTTCGCCACGATCGTCCTCAGGCCGGTCGTTATCGCCAATTTACTCAAGTTGGCTACGAAACCTTGGGTAGTCATGATCCAGCCGCCGATGCCGAATTAATTTTGGTGGCCTATAATTTTTATCAAGAATTAGGTTTACCAGTTACTATTCATATTAATAGCTTGGGTACTCCAGAAGAGCGAGTACGCTACAAATCAGAGTTAGTAAACTACTATCGTTCTAAACGTAGTTATTTATGTGAAGATTGTAAACAACGTTTAGTCAAAAATCCTTTGCGTTTGCTTGATTGTAAGGCCGAACAATGCCAAGGTGTAAAAGATGAAGCCCCACAAATTATTGATTGGTTGGGTACAGAATCAAAAAGTCATTTAACTAAAGTTTTAGAATATTTGGATGCAGTTGAAGTGCCATACCAACTCACTCATACTTTGGTGCGTGGTTTAGATTATTATACCCACACTGTATTTGAAATTTATCCAGACACCCCAGATGCTGGTGGTGGTGCTCAAAGTGCTTTGGGCGGCGGTGGACGCTATGATTTGTTGGTAGAAGAAATGGGTGGTCGTCCAACCCCAGCTTGCGGTTTTGCTTTAGGTCTTGAGCGTTCGTTTCATGTATTAAAACAATATCTAGAACAAAATGGTAAAGATATCCCCAAAGAGCGGCCAGATGTATTTTTTGCACAATTAGGCGAAGAAGCTCGTAAAGTTACACTCAAATTAATTAACGATTTGCGCAAAAGTGGTTTAAAAATCGGTTTTAATTTCTTTAAGAATTCCTTAAAAACCCAGCTAGAATTAGCTGATGGTTTTAAGGTGCCGTATGTGCTTATTATTGGTCAAAAAGAAGTGCAAGACAATACTGTAATTATTCGTGATATGGAGTCGGGGATTCAGGAAATTGTTGACCAAAAAAAGCTAGAAACTATGCTTAAGAAAAAATTAGGAAAGGTTTAAATTGGGGGTTATCCACAGTTTGACTTTTTGCCTAATTTTATATATAATATAAACAGTTTAAACAGGTTTAACTTTTAAGGCGGAGGTGAATTTTGTGTCAGAAATCAAACGTCGAAAGAATGAATCTTTTGAAGCGTATATACGCCGCGTAAAAAAGCGTTGGCAGCAATCGGGCAAGGTATTGCAGGTAAAAAAGATCCGCTTTTTTGCTGGAGATAAAAACCGCAATATGCGTCGGAAAAGTGCTTTGCATCGATTGGAAGTAACTGAGAAAATGACTTATCTCAAAAAGATCGGTCGTTTACCAGAAGAAAAAACCTTCAGAAGATAAATTCAATGGGTCTAAATTTGGATCCTCTTATCCGTTGTCCCATGCTTCAATGGATTGAAACAAACAAATTACAGAAAGTCAAAAGAGCCATCGCCATCGGGGGGATATTATTCGCGATGGCTTTTTTTGTTTTACAGATTATCGAACCAGCTTATGCTCAGCAGAGTGTGGCCGATCCAAACAGTCCTTTAAATGTAGGTCTGCAAACAATCGAACAGCCTTTAGGTTTGCCATCTACCGACATTCGTTTAATTATTGCTAATATTATACGAGCAGCTTTGGGACTAATGGGAATAATATTGGTAATCTTAACAATGTATGCCGGCTTTTTATGGATGACTTCTGCTGGTAACGAAGAGCAAATTGCTAAAGCCAAAAATATTATTCGTAATGCAGTAATTGGGCTAGCTATAATCCTCAGCGCTTATAGCATTGTTTTGTTTGTGATGAAAATGTTAGGAGTAGGAGATGGGGTTGTGTCTGGGCCTACTATTACTGTTCCTGGTACCGAAAATTTTCAAGGTAGCGGTGCTTTGGGAAAAATTATCAAAGATCATTATCCAGTACGTAACCAAATTGATGTGGCGCGTAATTCCAAAATTATTATTACTTTCCGTCGGCCAATTCGTTCAAGCGAATTTATAATCGACACCAACAACGATGGTATTTTTGGAAATTGCAAACCAGATATGACTGATTGGGTAGACGATTGTGACCGTGCCAAATTAGAAAGTCAGTATATTATGATTAATCGTACCGATACTGGTGCGCCAATTGCTGCTGCGGCAATTATGACAACTACTTCCATACTAAACAATACTACTGGTGTTTATACTATTGTTATCAAACCAATCACCGATCTAAATGATCATCCAAGCGGTGGTTATTTAGGTGCTTCAAATGAAAAAATTGGTTATACTGTACGGTTAGGCGGCGGTATAAAATTGGATGACCCTATTAATAACGACCCTCCAGCTTTAACCCCGTCTACTATTGGTAATAATTACTATGATTGGCAATTTACTTGTTCTACCGAATTAGACGTCGCGCCACCAAAAGTAGTAAGTGTATTTCCCGAAGCTGGTGCCAAAGAAGCGCGCAACAGTGTTATTCAAATTGATTTTAGCGAACCAATTGATCCAACCGGTATTCAGGGTAGATTCTCCGATGTTGGTGGTTATTTTAAATTAGCAGGGGATAATATATATTTACAAAGTGGATATAGTTCTGTACCAGTTGGTGCTTTTGTTTTAACCAATGGTTATCGTACTTTAGAATTTACCCCAGAAACCGTGTGTGGCGAAAATGCATGTGGTGGAAAAATATTTTGTTTACCAGTCTGCGACGTTGCCGGTGCGACTTGCAATGCCGACACTTATAAAATTTTATTAAAAGCCGCGCAGACGTTGAATGCTAATTCTTTCGAAGCGCGTCCATTTACCGGAGTTATGGATTTGGCAGGCAATGCTTTGGACAGTGATCCTTTTGGCAAAGTTAACGTTGCCCCAACTGATTTACCAGTTTTTTCCAATTGGGAAAAACCAGACAACTATGTTTGGCGTTTTGAACTAACTAAAGACGTTGATAAAACTGCGCCATATTTGGTGCGTATTATGCCAGGTGTAGAAGCCGAAAATATACCAAAAGATTATCCTTGGGCAATGGTGTTTAGTAAAAGAATGCGGGTAGACCCGATGTACGGTATTACTGTAGTAGAAAATCCACCACCAATAAATAATATTCCACTTTGGATTTTGCCACGAATAAGTTTTGGCAATATTTTTACTACTACCACTATGTATCATGGTCCGTTTTTAGATGGGATGCGTGAAGATTATATGCCGATTTTAACTTCGGCCATAGAAGATGTTCATTTTAATTGTTTTTATCCTGGAATGGGCCCAGGAGGTACTGTAGAAAAAAATGAACATCTATGGATTTCTAACGTTTGTGATCCCAATGGCGATCGTAGTCGTTGTTGTTTGGTAGACGGTGCTGTTGGTTCAGATTTTTGTTGTAATGGAGAAGTTGTAGCTTCCAAATCAAATACCACCACTTGTATTAACAGTCTAAAATAGTTATGTCTGGTAAGTTTTACAAAAAAATTATTTTATTGTCATTAGTAACTGCATTTTGTGCGGTGGGTTGGTTTGGTTTAACGAATTTTGTCCATGCTCAACAATTAGATTTGGGAATTAATCAAGTAAGCAGTTCTTTAGGGTTGCCAACTGCCGATATTCGTTTGGTAGTAGCCAGAATTATTCGAGCCGCTTTAGGGCTCTTGGGTATTCTAGCGGTTGGTTTAATGCTTTATGCCGGTTTTGTTTGGATGACTTCGGCTGGTAATGAAGAAAAAATTGGTGAAGCTAAAAAAATAATGATTAATGCGGCAATTGGTTTGGCGATTATTTTGTCGGCTTATTCGATTGTGAGTTTTGTAATTAACGGATTAGTAGAGGCCACAACTTATATACCGCCTCACTGTTCAGATGGTATTTGGAATGAAGATGAAACCGGTTTAGATTGTGGTGGTACATGTCCAGCATGTCCGTCTGGCCCCAATTGTTATGGTGCATCTTGTTTAGCAGGATTTCAAGCTCAATTACCTGCTGGTGGGCAAATATGTGTCCGTAATTATCACCCAGCAGTTTTGTTTAATCGTTTGGTTGATTTAAGTACTCTGCAAAACAATTTAGTTTTAGTTCGTAAAGATAATAGCGAGCGTGTACCAGGTGTTTGGGCAATTGGCCCAACCCCTAATAGTGCCATTTTTAATTTTAATAATGGCGATTGTAATTTTGCTCCAGGTAAAGTATCCGAAACTTATCAATCTGAGTCAGTAAAATCTTTTACCGCTGCATCATCCGTCTCGCTTAACAGCCTGCAAGCCAGTTCTTTTTCTTATGCTTTTTGGGTAAAGGTTAACGAGTGGGGAGATAAAGTTAATGCTACCGAATCCATTTTTAGTAAATTAGCCGGAGGTTATCCAGGAGAAGGTTTGTCGGTTGTTTTGAATAAACTTAATCGTAATTTAACATTTGCAGCACGATGCCAAGTGACAGACGTATCGGTATGTAGAAATGTTAGCGCTACTTCTCCTAAAGCCGATCGTGATAAATGTACTTGTAATATTGGTTTGTCCACTCCCGCTAATACTTATTTTACAGAAGGTCAGTGGCAATTTGTAGTTTTGGTTGCAGATAAAAAAGGTTCAAGCACTAATGTAAAAATTTATATTAATAGCAATTTGGTTTCTGAAGTTACTACCGATAAAGTAATTTCAGCCGCCAGTGGCCGGTCGTTAATTTTGGGACAACAAAATTCGATTTATGCTTTAGATGATTTTAGGGCGTTTAGTAAAGCACTTACTCAAATTGATGTTAGTTATTTATATAATAATCCAGGTGTTAACACCCCAGATAGTAATTTTATAGCTTGGTATTCGTTTGATAAGGCAGATTTAATGGATAATAATACTAAGTTTGCAGATAAAAGTGGTAATAATAACCATTTGGCTTGGGACGGTAATAAAGACAGTAACAGCGATTGCTTGTTGCCACAAACAACTTATGCTTTGCAGGTATTAAACAATGGGGTTAATATAAAATCAATGCAAGATCAGGTATTATCTTGCGATATGAGTTGCGCCTCAAAAATGGGTTGTTGTAAAACTGTAGAATTTACTACTGGAGTTGGGGTAGATCGAACCCCTCCTACGGTTAGTATTAATTTTCTCAATCCATATTCTGGTTTTAATTATCCTATTGGTAACAAGGTAACTGCTTATGCCGATTTTCGTGATGATAGTGGCGTGCAAAATGTTGATTTGTATTTAAATAATTTTTATTTTAGTGGTCAGAATTTTACTAGCTGTCAACGTTCTGGTCGGGCTTTTTTCGATATTGATACTACTGGTTTTAATTCTGGTGTGCAGAACATAAAAGCAATAGCTACCGATTTATCTGGTTTATTTGCCATAATG
>LBTN01000016.1 GCA_000992085.1 Candidatus Magasanikbacteria bacterium GW2011_GWA2_37_8
GGATGGCCATAACTTATATTATCTGCCAGTGAGCGGTGAAAAAGTATTGGGTCTTGCGGAACCAAACTAACCGTGTTCCAAAGACTGTTTAAGGTAACCTTGTTAATTGGCTGTCCGTCAATTTTTATTTCTCCTTCAGATAAATCGTGTAAACGTAGTAGTAACTTAACAATTGTGGACTTGCCTGCACCAGATGGTCCGACCAAAGCTACTTTTTCTAGTGGTTTAATGTTTAAATTAAAATTTTTTAATATTGGTCTAGTAGAGTGATAATAAAAGCTGACATCATTAAATTCGATTTGACCGTTTGTTACTTTTAACTTTTTTGCGTTTAGTGGATCTGTAATTTCATATTCTGTAAGAAAAATCTCAGTCATTTCTCTGGCTTCACTCAAATCTTCGTAGATATGTTGGATAATTCTGCCTACATCCCAAAGGCGTAACAGTACAATAATTGTATAAGATTGTATCAAAACAAAATCACCCACGGTAAATTTACCAAGTTTCCAAAAATACAATCCTAAAAATAATAAGCCGATTTCTAAAACAAGAGTTAGTAAGCCTTGCACCGCAAAAAAGGTGCTGCCCATATACCAAGTAAGCTGGCGTAAATATCGCAATTTTTCTGTAGTTTTGCTATATCTTTTTTTCTCTCGCTCGTACCCGCCGAATAACTTTACATTAATTTGATTTGTAATAGTATCGGCCAAAACGCCTGTAGTAGCAGTATCAGCTTTACTGCGTTCGATATCGTAAGGCAGTTTAAAGTTTACAAACCACCAATTAATAGCCATAAAAATAACTATCCAAACAGTTAGTCCTAAACCCATCCGCCAGTCTTTAAAGAACAAAACCATTGTAATTCCAGCGATATTTAAAACCATCTGTAAAATATTGTATATAAAACGGTCGGATAGGCTTTCAAATGCTCTGGTAAAACGGTTTACACGCTTGGTAAGAGAGCCAACAAAATTATTATGAAAGAAGGTGGTTGAATGTTTGTGTAAATAAGCAAAACAAGTATCGGATAAATCTCGGATAATGTGTGACTGAAAAAAAGACGCAGAAAAATCTGTTATTCGCCAAGCTGCCCAACCAATAAATTCGATTATCGCAATAATTATTAAAATTTGTACCAAAATAAAGTAGTCGTTAGTATTGCTTGGTAAATGCTGGCTAAGAACATCAAAGAAATTTTTAAAAAATAACGGTGACAAAACGTTAGTTATAGAAGCTATGGTAACACCAAAAATTGCCAAAATTATAGCTTTGGGATATTTTTTAATATGTTGCCAATAAATTTCTAGTGTTTGCTTAGTTAGATTTTGCATATCTGTATTTTTGTCTATTATATTATACCATAAGTGTTGTTCTTTTTCTAATTGTTAATAGTATAGTAGACGGAAAAAATATAATTTTATTACAAAAACACCCCGTAAATGCGAGGTGTTTTGATTTTGTAAAATTTAAAATGCTTAATTAGTTATTTGGCATTCTAATGTTTTTGTACTTTTTTCCGATTTTAATTCTATTTAATTCTCTATCAATCATCGCTTGTAAACGTGCGAAATCAGCATCTTCACCAGCCTTTGCCTTCTCCATTTCTGTTTCGGCGCGTTTTCTAGCTTCTTCGGCACGATCAATATCAATATGCTCGGCACGCTCAGCATTATCTGCCAAAATAATTAATTCGTTATTGCCGCGCATTTCCAAAAATCCACCCGATACGGCCATAATTTGTTCGCCGTTTTTATCTTTAATGCGTAATTCCCCCGCTTTTAAAACAGACACTAAAGGAATATGGTTTGGGAGTATTGTAATTTCCCCGTCCATAGTAGGAACAGAGACTTGCTCTATTTCGTTTTCGTAAACTACTTTTTCTGGAGTGGCAATTTTAAATTTAATATTCATACAATATTGTAATTTGAAAGAGATCCCTCGACTCGGCCAGAGGCCTTGCTGAGGATGATGGCTATGCCATTACTTCTTCAATACCTCCTACCATATAAAATGCCTGTTCTGGTTTATCGTCGTGTTTACCGTCCAAAATTTCGCGGAAGCCACGAACCGTATCAGCTACTTTTACATAGCGACCTTCACGACCGGTAAATTGTTCGGCCACAAAGTTTGGTTGAGATAAGAACTTTTGCATTTTACGAGCGCGGGCTACAGTTATTTTATCTTCATCAGACAATTCTTCCATACCAAGGATGGCAATAATATCTTGTAGATCTTTGTATTTCTGTAAAACTTGTTGCACTTCACGGGCAGTGCGATAGTGTTCTTCACCCACAATATTTGGATCCAAAATTGTAGAAGAAGAATCTAATGGATCTACTGCTGGGTAGATACCAAGTTCAGATAAAGCACGAGAAAGTACTACAGTAGAATCTAAGTGAGCAAAAGTTGTGGCAGGAGCTGGGTCGGTTAAGTCGTCGGCTGGTACATAAACCGCTTGTACTGATGTAATAGAACCTTTGGCAGTAGAAGTAATACGTTCTTGAAGCGCACCCATTTCTGTAGCCAAAGTTGGCTGATAACCTACGGCAGATGGCATGCGACCAAGAAGTGCGGATACTTCGGAACCAGCTTGGGTGAAACGGAAAATATTATCAATAAATAATAACAAATCTTTACCTTCTTCATCACGGAAATATTCGGCCATAGACAAAGCTGTCAAAGCTACACGAGCACGAGCACCTGGTGGTTCGTTCATTTGACCAAAAACTAGAGCGGTTTTTTCGAGTACGCCAGAATCTTTCATTTCTTGGTACAGATCATTACCTTCACGAGTACGTTCTCCAACGCCAGCAAACATAGAATAGCCACCATGTTCTGCAGCAATGTTACGAATTAATTCTTGGATGGTAACAGTTTTACCTACACCAGCACCACCAAACAAACCAACTTTTCCACCCTTCAAAAATGGGCAGAACAAGTCGATAACTTTGATACCAGTTTCCAAAACTTCGGATTTGGTAGATTGTTCTTTAAAACTTGGAGCTGGACGGTGGATTGGGTAATGTTTTTTAGCTTTTTCGTCTCCTAGACCATCAATTGGCTTGCCAATAACATCAAACATGCGGCCTAATGTTTCTGGACCAACTGGTACAGAAATTGGCGCGCCAGTGTCAACTACTTCGGCGCCGCGTTCCAAACCGTCGGTAGTACTCATAGCTACTGTACGCACAGTGTTGCCACCTAAATGTTGTTGAACTTCCAATACCAAAGTATTGCCATTAGGCATTTTGGTTTCCAGAGCGTTATAAAGTTCTGGTAATTTATCGGCAAAGTGTACATCAGCTACTACGCCGATGATTTGTGAAATTGTACCAATATTTTTTTCTGACATAATATTTTATTAATTGTAATTATTTTTATTAATTTATTTTTTTAATTAACCTAGTGCCGCAGCACCACCAGCAATTTCGGCAATTTCTTGGGTGATACCAGCTTGACGGGCTTTGTTAAAATTCAAATTTAATTCTTTAATCATATCTTCAGCAGAATCAGAGGCGTTGCGCATTGCCATCATGCGGGCACTGTGTTCGGAAGCAGCTGATTCAAGGGTAGCTTGATAGATTTGAGTCTCGACTAGTCTTGGTAAAATAATTTCTAGTACTTTAGACGGATTTGGCTCAAATAAATAATTGTTTCCGTCCATTTTAGCTGTGATTTGTAAATTTGCATCTTGAGAATCTAGACCACCAGTGCCTTGCAACATTTTTTCTAAATCGTGTTCAGCGATAGGTAAAACCTGACGCAACTTAGCAATTTGAGCAATAGCCGATTTGTAATCGGTATAAGCTACTACTACTTTATCATATTTTTTCTTTTGATATTCATCAATTACCATTCTAGAAATTGGCATGATGTCATTTAATTTTGGAGTATCACCAAAATTAGAAAAAGATGCAATTAAATTATAACCCATTTTTTTGGCAAAATCGGCGCCTTTTTTACCAATACCAATTACATCAACAGTAATATTTTCGCTTGGTTCAATAAGGTTGTTTTGTGTGCGTTGGCGACTAATATTTTTTGGATTATTTAATTGTTCTGCAGTTTTACGAATAATATTGGCATTAAAACTGCCGCATAAACCGCGATTGGAACTAATTAAAATAACCAAAAGTTTGTTTACTTGTCGCACTTCCAACAAAGGCAATTTTACTTCCTGTATTTTTGATAAGTTTACCAAAAGATCCCAAGCCATTTTGGCATAGGTGCGGGTATTTACAGCTGCTTCGGTGGCTTTACGCATTTTGGAAGCAGACACCATTTCCATGGCTTTGGTGATTTTTTTGGTATTGCCAACGGATTTGATGCGACGTTTAATTGCTTTAGTGTTTACGGCCATATATTATTTTACAAACTCACTACATGCTTCTTTTAATTCACCCTCAACTGTTTCATCCCAATCCCCTTTTGCTAATTTATCTAATAAGCTGTGTTTGGTTTTAGTAATAAATTCAATAAATTTCTTTTCGGCATCAGCAATTTCTTTGACAGCAAATTTATTAAAATATCCATTGGACACAGCATAAATAACAGCAATCTGATTTTCTACTGGCATTGGGCTGTATTGTGGTTGCTTTAATAATTCTGTCATGCGAGTTCCTAAATCAATTTGCGCTTTGGTTTCTGGATCAAGGTCGGAAGCAAATTGGGCAAAGGCTTCTAATTCACGGAATTGGGCCATGGCTAGTTTTAATTTACCAGCCACTTTTTTCATTGGTTTGATTTGAGCAGAACCGCCAACACGAGAAACCGAAATACCTACATTCAAAGCTGGGCGGATACCTTTGTAGAATTGATCGGTTTCTAAGAAAATTTGACCATCAGTAATGGAAATTACGTTGGTAGGAATATAGGCAGTTACATCGCCGGCTTGAGTTTCGATAATTGGAAGCGCAGTGATAGAACCACCACCATTTTCTTTATTTAACTTGCAAGCGCGTTCCAAAAGACGTGAGTGTAAATAGAAAACATCACCTGGATAAGCTTCGCGACCTGGTGGACGGCGAAGTAAAAGTGAAATTTCACGATAAGCCCAAGCTTGTTTGGTTAAATCATCATAAACAACCAAAACATCTTCACCTTGATCAGCAAAATATTCGGCCATAGCCACTCCAGAATATGGAGCGATAAATGACATTGAAGCTGGATCAGATGCACCAGCTACTACGATAGTGGTATATTCCATTGCGCCAGTTTCTTGAAGTTTGGCCACGATACGAGCTACTTTAGATTCTTTTTGACCAACCGCTACATAAATACATTTCATGTTTTGGCCTTTTTGGTTGATAATAGTATCAATAGCAATAGCAGTTTTACCAGTTTGACGATCGCCGATAATAAGTTCGCGTTGACCACGACCAATTGGAATCATGGCGTCGATAGCCTTGATACCAGTTTGTACTGGTTGGTGTACGCCTTGGCGAGTCATTACACCAGGAGCAATTTTTTCTACTGGATAAAATTGTTTGGTTTTTATTTCACCTTTACCATCGATGGCTTGGCCTAAAGCGTTAACCACGCGGCCAACCATTTCGGGGCCAACTGGTACAGACAAAATACGACCAGTACGTTTTACAGTGTCGCCTTCTTTAATCTTTTTAAAGTCACCCAAAATCATGGCACCCACAGTTTCTTCTTCCAAGTTTAAGGCTACACCAAATACTTCACCAGGAAATTCCAACATTTCTTGGTATTGGCATTTGGTAAGCCCAGACATACGAGCGATACCATCGCCAACTTCGATAACTGTACCGATCTCTTCGACTTGCACAGTTTTTTCAAACTCAGCAATGTGTTTTTTTAGTTCGTTTACGATTGTGTTTGTAGACATATTTTATATTAAATTTTGTTTTAAATTTAGTAATTGTGTTTTTAAACTGGCGTCTAAAATTTTATCTTCCATCTTTATTTTTACTCCACCCAATATTTCTCCATCAATTTTTTCTATGGATTCAACTTGTTCGCCAAATATTTTTTTAATGTGATTTAGTGTTGTGTCTGACAACTTTCGTGCAGAGGTAATTTCTAGTTCTATTATGCCAGATTTTTTCTTGGCATATTTTTCAAATTCGGCAATAATTAGCGCACCCTGTTTCAATTTATGATATTTTACAAGCAACAAAACAAATTGATGCAAAGCCTCATTTAATTTTTCGCCTTTTAGTCCATCGGTTACTGCGAACAAGGCTTCGGCAAATTGTTTGTTACTGATTTTCTTTTTCATAACTTAATTTACGCCTTTAAATTCTTGAGCGTATCTTCAATTAAATTCTTGTCTTTTTTATCATCTAACTTTTCGTTTAGTATTTTTTCTACGGCGGCAATAATTAAATTTCCTGTTTCGGATTTAATATTTGCCATCACCTCATCACGTTCTACATTAATATGTCTTTTTGCTTGATCAACCAAAGTCGTAATCTCCTCTTTAGCCTTTTCTTTCATAGTGTTAGTTAGTTCTCCCGCTTCTGTTCCAGCTTTTTCGATGATTTTATTAGCATCTACTTTAGCTTGATCGATTTTGCTTTGATAATCACGCTCACCACGAGATAGGTTTTCTTGAATTTTTTTGGCGTTATCAATACTTTCATCAATCATTTTTTGACGTTCGGCCATTTTACTAGTTAATGGTTTTAAAATTAAAAACCAAATAACCGCAGCTACAATGGCAAAGTTGATTAACTGAAAAACAAATAAAGTTCCATTCAAACCAAGCGAAGCAGCAACACTTTCGCCTCCTGGAGCGGCAGTAGTGTGCTCGGAAGTGGTTTCGACTGGTACTTCTTCACTAGTATTAGTAATAGTATTTGACATAAATTTATTATTTCCTGGATTCCTTCCGCATTTTGCGGGGCAGGAATGACAAGTTAAATTTTAAACAATCTCTATCCACTGGACCAATTTGATCCAGTGAAAGAAATTATTTCAAGGTGAATACTACCACCAAAGAATAAATGGCGATAGCTTCGGCAAAAGCGGCACCGAGCAACATTGGTACAAACAATTTTCCAGAAGCTTCTGGATTGCGGCCAATAGCTTCCATAGCTTTAGCTACCAATTTACCGATAGCCAAGGCTGGAAACATGCCACCGATAGCCATGGTAAAAGCTTTAGCCATTACCACGATTGATACGTGTTCCATATTTAGACCTTTCGCGATGTTTGGTTGTTTGAGGAGGAAATTTGTTTAACCTCACAACTAACATCTTGTTAAGAATTAAGGAGTAAAGAGTAAGGAGTAAATTATTTTCCTTATTCCTTATTCCTTATTCCTTATTTTAATGTGATTCTTCTTCGTGAGGAACCGATGTCATTACAGTTAGGTATACTAGGGTTAACATAGTAAATACAGCTGCTTGGATAATACCAACCAATAACTCTAGCATCATAAATGGAGTTGGAATAAGCAATCCAGCCAATGCCGAAATTACCGAAATCAAAACTTCGCCAGCAAAAATATTGCCAAACAACCTTAAAGATAGTGATAAAACTTTGGCAAATTCACTAACCAATTCGATTACACCAACCATCATTTCGATAATAGCAGTAAAAATTGCTACAGGGCCTTTGCGTAAACTTTTAAAAAATGTACCAATTTGAATAAATTTATTTAAATGAGTAAATACACCTACTGTAATTAAGCCAAATATGTGTGATGTTATGACCGCAATTATAGCCATAGCCACGGTTAGGTTTAGGTCGGTATTAGCCGGGCGAAGCAACATAGTGTGGCCAAAAGTAATGCTGCCGGTACCAGGTAATAACCCCAACCAATTAGAAAGTAAAATAAAAAAGAAGACAGAGCCAACTAGTGGTAAAAACCGCATAGTCTTTTTTCTGTCTCCAGTTACTTGATCAAAATATCCGAGCAGTAATTCTACAAAATATTCAGTAACATTTTGTAGTTTGCCAGGACGCAAACTTAGTCGTTTTTTTAAAAATAAACCGAATATTAAAAATATAATTATTGCTATCCAAGCATTAACCATTGTATTGGTTATGGGGAATCCACCAATTGTCGTTAATACATCAGGTGGTAAATTCGGTATGTGCATTACACTACTCATAATTACATTTTTTGGTATTCGTCACCGTATTTTTTAGCTTTTTTCTGAATGATTTTTACAGTAAAAAGAAACGCGGTAATTAAACATAATATAATAAACAAGGGGTATCGGTTATATTTTTCATCCAACCAATTACCAAGTAAAGCTGCTAATACTGCCGGTACTGCTATATTTACCCCAAAGTCGCCGATGATTCGTAGTGCGAACAAATAGTACTCTCGGTCGCTAGTTTTTGGGTTTTTTGCATCCATATTAAGACGACAATAGTTTACTAGAATTAAGCCAAAACGTCAAGTAGGTGTAAAAAATTACTTGGGGATAATTTGCCAATATTTAATTAGTGATTTTGGTGAATAATTTTTTAGCATTATTTGTTGTAATTTCTACAACTTCTTCTAGTCCTAAATTTCTAATTTCCGCAATTTTTTTAGCTACTTCTACCACCATCCACGGTTCGGCTCGTTCGCCACGATAGGCTTGGGGTGCTAAATATGGTGAATCGGTTTCAATTAAAATTTTATCCAACGGACAATTTTTTACAACTTCTAACAAATCGAGTTGAGGTTTTGGATCGAGTTTTTTTGGTGGAAAAGTAATGACACCGGTAAAACCTAGATAGAATCCTAATTTTAAATATTGTTCTGCATTAATCCAATCTGAGGTATAGCAATGCATAACACCTGTGGGAATTTCTAATTTTAAATTTTTAATTTCTAAATTTAGCATTTCGATTGTTTCTTGGTGTGCGTCACGAACATGAATAACCATTGGTAGGTTATGTTTGTTGGCGAAATTAATTTGTTGTAGAAAAGTTTTCTTTTGTTTTTCTAGTACTTCCTCTTTGTTTGCTCCTTCTGGAATATGAAATAATTCTAAACCACATTCCCCTACGGCGATTACTTTTTTTGATTGAGCTAATTCATTATAATATTTTTCATCAAATTCTTCTTCACGAGATTGAAAAGTTGTTTCTTCTTCGTCTACTTCAGTGGAAGAAGTATGAATTGGATGTAAACCAATGGTAGCGTAAATAAAATCGTACTTTTCGGCCAACTCTACTGCTAAACGACTAGTATCTTTTTGAGTACCAACAGTATTACAAATCATCCCAGCTTCTTGGCAACGTTTAATTACAGCCTCACGATCTTCGTTATAGCCGTTAAATTGTAAGTGGCAGTGAGTGTCGATTATCATATTTTATAAATATTTTTACTTTTGATTGTCCTTTTGCTTTTTTTGCCTGCGAAGGCAAAAGGATGTCCTGTGGGGCATAACCCGCAAAAAGACAATCAAAAGTAAAAGGCTAGCATCTGTGTTTGTGTTGGAATAATTTTGCGCGGGTTGTGGTCCCAAGGACTGCCCTTTCGCTCTCGCGAGCGAAAAAAGCGCAAGATTGTTCCAACACACTTTATAATTTTAAATTACAGTTCTATATTTAAATGTTTAAATTCATCAAACTTGTAATTTCCTAAACGACTTTTTAAAATCCATTTTTCAAAATATTTTTTCCCTATCTCATATTCCATTTGTTGGGCTTGGCTGTTTATGCCTTTAAGTGGGAAAACATAGGTAGAGATTTTTTTATCTGTAAAAATTAAACCAACTGCCAAACTTTGTTGAGTGGAAACAGAAAAATATTGATCAAAAATAAAGTTACCCAAAGAATAAAAAATTGGGCGATTTTTATATATTTCCATTTCTTGCACAACATGAGGGTGGTGGCCAATAATTACATCTACTCCAGCGTCAATAAGTTGATGCGCCAAATTACGTTGGTTGGTATTGGAAATTTCTTTGTACTCTTCACCCCAATGAATATTGGTTACAATAAAATTCGCACCATTATTTTTTGTTTGGTCAATTAACAATTTAACTTTTTTAATATCTACTTTGGTAATAGTGTCGTCTAGTCCGATATAGCCAATATTGTAATCCCCTACTTTTTTAACCAGCAAAGAATCGTTATTAATATATAATTGCTGGCCGTAAAAATTAATGCCAGCCTTAGCTAGATTAGCTTTACCTTCGGCAAAACCAGCTTTACCCATATCTAAACTATGGTTGTTGGCTAGAGTAAAAATTGAGAAGTTGTATTTTTTTAAAGTATAAATTAATTTTGGTTCAAAGCGAAACGCAATTGATTTGGTAGTGGCACGACGACTGTTGGCAAAGGGACCTTCTAAATTCGCACTAATTTCGTCTATTCCTAAGAAAAATCTGTTTTCTTGGCCGGCTAATTTAGTAAACAAATAATCTGCACCATTTTTATCGGTTTGTTTTTTAACATTACGATCAAGCATCATGTCGCCAAAAAATAACACTGAAGCAATTTTGTTATTTGTTTTGTCGCCTTTAACAAACCAAGGCGAAAAGTAACTGGTAGTTTCTTTGGCTCCTGGCTGGTTCATAATATTAGCCGCGTTGTCGCCTAATTCATAAACAACTTTTTGGGTTTTGTTATGCTCCATTAATTTTAAAAATATATACAGGCTAGCTGGTGAATCTATATCTAATTTATCTATCCGGCTATAATCAAAATTTTTAATTACTTCCCTAGTTAATTCATCATGAAAATTAGCTGTCTCCCAAGTCATATAATGTGAAAAATCGATTGAAGCAATAATAACAGCATCGGACGGTAAAATATCTGTTAATTTATTAAACAAAGATTCTAGCGTACCAGTAGGAGTTTGGTATTTAACAATTAATGGTAAAATTTTTGTATTTGGTAAAGTTTTTTTAATAAATGGGGTTAAAGCAGTAATACTGTGTTCTTTAGCTATTACTGTTTCATCTATTCCAACTAAACCATCGTTTAATAATTTTTTAATCAAACCATCATTTACTTGAAGATTGCCGTAACTAGTTAATTGGTCGTTTGTGGTGGAAATTATTGGGTTTTCTCCTCTAAAAAAATGGTTAGGACCGATAATAACAATAGTTGATGGTTTTTGTTTGGCTATTTCTGTAAAAAAAGTAGCAGGAATATATCCGGCTACTAAATGATGCGGCAAGATTGACCCCTGTATTGTTTCTGTAATGTTAACTGTTTTCGCTTGTTTGAAATAATTATCATACATTTCTTTCTGCCAATTATTCTCGGCAGCTAAAGCAGTATTTTCGGAAGTATTTTTTTCATCATTTTTAAGAATCAAACTATAATTATAAACATTAGTTTTGCTTACTTGTTTGTAAGTGAAAATCGCTGCCAGGGTGGCAACGACAAATAATCCTATTATTATAATTCCAGTTTTTTTCATTTTGTTTGATATTATAACAATCCAGCGATTGTACTTTTTAATACTTTGATGGCATCTGGTAAAAGCGGCCAGAGTATAGAAGCTAATTTAACAGTGTATGGTGCAATTTTTGAAGCAGATAGCCAAGTCATAAAAGAATCACCAACTGGAAAACGAACGATAAAATAAAATATTATACCAAGTACGAGCGAACCTTCAAAAATACCAAAAATTAATCCTAAGAAACGATTTAGTGAACTAACAAAAGGTAATTTGGTGAAGATAGTTAAAATTTTGTCGATAACCCAGAAACCTAATCCAACTAATCGATTAATAATTACAAAAGCAATAATAAATATTAATACTTTAGAAAAATTTGCTCCCCAACCAGTAGTATTAATAAGCCAATCAGCTGCGGTTTCGTAATATCGACTAGCCAAATACACACCTAGTACTGTACCAATTAGTGATCCTAAGGTGTGAATTAGCCCAAACCATAGACCAAATAAACCGAAGGCGCCGATTATGATAAGCAAAGAAATGTCGAAGAAAGACATATTGTTGAATTTTTAATTTAAAATTTATAATTTTTAAATTTATTTTTCTAATCTTGGAAATAATATTTCTCCTTTTTTAATTTCACTACCTTCAATAAGTCTTCCCCACTCTTTCGAAGTATCCTCTGTTGCCAATTGGTTCAAAATTTTGTTGGCTGATTCTGGAATAATTGGAAGTAAGGCAACAGCAATGTGTCGCAAACCTTCGGCTAATTGATAAAGCAAGCCAGAAATATCTTCGCCGGCTTTAGCTTTTTCCCAGGGTTTTTGTTCGGAAATCAAACTATCAAGTTGCCCAACAAAATTATTAATTAATTCAACAACTGATTCAAATTTATAATCATTAACAGACTGGTCGTAATGGTTCCAAAATTTTGCGATCTCAAATCCGCAATCTACAATTTTTGGTATTTTACTATCACCATACTTTTCCAACATCGTTAAAATTCTACTCGTCAAATTCCCTACTCCATTTACCAAATGCGCGGTATAAAATTCTTCAAAACGTTCAATGGAAAAATCGCCATCATCGTAAGAAGGTAATGCACCTAGTAAATAATATCGGGTGGCGTCGGTGCCATATTTTTCGACAATTTTGTAAGGTTCTACCACATTACCCAAACTTTTACTCATTTTTTGGCCTTCGGCTGTAACAAAACCATGAAT
>LBTN01000017.1 GCA_000992085.1 Candidatus Magasanikbacteria bacterium GW2011_GWA2_37_8
CCAAGTAGAACCACCGTCGTCCGAGATATTTAACTCAACAACAGAAGTTGATAAATCGGTAAGTGTATAATTAATAATAACATTACTACTGCCACTTATCTGGCTGGCTGTTAAGCCAGAAATAACCGGATTTTTTGTATCAACAGTAAAATTGCTTGATACCGCGCCTCGCCACCGCTAGAATTACCATCATTGGCCTGCATCTTTACATAAACGGTATTGTCTTCTGTGTTTGGTAAATTAGTATTAACATCCCACATAAAGTGTAGCGCTGCACCCGGATTTGGAACAAACATTAAACCACTCACACCATTGCTTCCCACCCCACCTTTTTCTGTCATTGTATAATAATTAGTACCATCGGTAGAATATTTATAGACAACCAATGTAGAGGTTTCACTTTCTAGATCAATACCGTTATAACTTACATCTACATACTTTGTGCCATTAGTTGTTTGCAAAAGTGAATTATAATTAATAGTAGGCGACTGATTTACAGATGACGCCCCGCTACCTAATGCACTTTCACTCGTTACTGCGTGGCTGACATCACTAGTATTTCGCGATTTAACTTGGAACTGGTGTAAATATGATGCCTTAGTTAAGCCACTGACAGCAACTTTTCCAAACATACCAGAATTATTCCCCCATTGTCCCAATCCTGTACCAAGCACTTGCCAAACTGCACTGGCACCTAAGGTACCATTACTTTGGACATACTTACCAGTAGTATTTTCATAAATTGTATATTCCAAACCGCTTACCTCGCTAGCATTAGGATTTACCATCACATCAACTGTCCCAACGTTGGGGTTATCGACTGTTGGGGCTTGCGGTGTATATGGTTTAACATATTTTAAACTGGTGCTTGGTGCTATATTTTCATTATCTACTGTCTGTCCATAATCATCTGTGTGAACTATTTTAACTTTAGAGATGTAATTATTACCTTTCAGTGTAGCCCCAATAGCTGTAGCCTGATTACTTGGCGAGGCAGTATTTCCTGTCCCTGCGGTAGCACTACCATAAACGCCCCCATCAATTGCAACATAAAAATTATTTGTATCAGGATTGGATTCTGTAAAAGACCCGCCGATTAACACTGAAGCATCACCAGCATTTGGTTGATTTTTTAAATCCACGGTAACAAGACTGACTGGAGATAAAGTGTCTAAAGAAAAATTAGAAGAATTGGTGTTAGCTGACTGATTATTAAAAATGTCGTTAGCCCGCACCCGAACTTGCATGGTCGCAAGCGCTTGATTATTAAAATCAATTTTTGGATTCCAAGTGATTGTTTTAGATCCAGCTGCTTGTCCACCACCAATATCTCCAGACAAAGTGGAAGACACAATATCCCAATTTGTTCCACCATCAGACGAAATATCCATGGCAACAGTAGAATTATTTTGATCGGCTAAACTATAAGTAATTGTAACGGTAGTAGCAGATAATGGTTGTAAAGCCACTACACTCGTAACTCTGGGAGCAAGAGTATCCAAAGAAAAATCACTAGAAGCCAAGTTGCTGCTATTACTATATTGATCATCAGCAGTCAAACGAATCTTCATAGCAGTTTTTTCTTGATTGTTGTAATCAACCACGCCATCCCAAGTTATTGTTTTACTAGTACCTGGTGTAACCGAGCCAATATCTCCAGTAGCAGAAGTTATTGGCACAACCCAAGTAGACCCTCCATTGGAAGAAATCGCTAAAACAACTGTTGTATTACCAACGTCTTCGCTTATATCATAGTGAAAAGTAAAAGTATTGGCACCTAAATCCTGTGCTGTAGTAATATTAGAAATTGCTGGCGCATGAGTATCTACTGTAAATAATGCAGAAGAAGTATAAACACCTTGATTGCCAAAACTATCACGCGCGCGAATACGCACCACCATGTTTGTGTTATATTGACCATTAAAATCTGTGGCCACATTCCAAGTGATTGTCTTTCCTGCCCCTGGTGTTACAGCGGCACCGACATCTCCGCTTACTGTGGTGGTTGGTACAATCCAAGTAGAACCACCATCAGATGATACTTGTAAATCCACAAATGAAATATTAGATTCTGTTAACGCGTAAGTAAACGTAACTATACGTGTACCAGCACCCTGCACCGCTGTTACATTTGAAACTACTGGTAATTTGTTATCAATTCCAAAAGCGGGCGACGTGGCGGTTGAGCCATTTACCAAAGAATCATTAGGTCTAAGCCGAACATAAACCGTTGAATCTTCTGTATCCAACAAATCCACCCCAGAATTCCAAGCAAACGTATAAGCACTACCGCTTGGTAAAAATGTTAGATTACTAATACCATTAGAACCAACTCCTACTTTTTCGGTCATGGTATGCCATGTAGAATTATCTTGCGAATATTCATACAAAGATAGACTACTAATATCGCCTTGGCCATCGGTACCAGTGTAAGTAATGGTTGTATAATTGGTTCCATTTGTAGTTTGAGCATAGGTATTAAGCGCAATGGATGGCGCAGTATTAGAAATTTGTGCAGTTGCCGAAAAAACTGATTCGCTTGAAGCCGCATGATCTGTATCAGAAGTGTTCCGAGATTTTTCTTGAAAAGCATACTGCGAAACCGGTGAATTCAATCCGGTTACTGTTATTGTCCCCCATGCCGAATCGGTGCGCCACACTGGCGATACGCCAAGTGTTCCGTCGGCTTGAACATATTTAGCAGTACTAGTTTCGTAAACCGCATATTCCAAACCAGCGGCCTCGCTTGCATTTGGATTAATTGTTAAATTTAAACGATTAGTAATAGGAGTTGATAAAATTGGCGCGGCCGGTGTGTATGGTTTAACATATTTAAAACTAATGCTTGGTGCCACGTTTTCATTAACTCCAGTCTGACCATAATCATCTGTATGAATAATTTCTACTTTAGAAATATAATCATTACCATCTAAAGTAGCACCGACAGCGGTGGCTTGATTAGATGGGCTAGCAGAATCAGGAGTACCCAAAGTAGCACCATCATAGGCACCTCCGTTTATGGCTATATAAAATGTATTTGTACTTGGATTTACTTCAGTAAAACTACCACCAGCCAACACTGTAGTATCTCCAGCATTTGGCTGAGATTTCAAATCTGCTACTACCAATGTTGCTGGCGCCAAAGTATCCAAGGAAAAATTTGTTGAAGTGACATATCCATCTATGTTTTGCCATTTATCTTTTGCTTGCACTCGTACCTGCATATTGCTCTGTTGATGTCCATTATAATTTGTGCCAGCATTCCAATAAATTATTTTACCATTCCCTGCTGTTACACCATTACCCACCGCTCCGCTAGCCGAACTAGTTGGAACTGCCCAAGTAGAACCGCCATCACCAGAAATTTGAAAATCTGTAAATAAGTTATCTGTTGTATTATCCGACAAATCATAACTAATTTGAACTGTTGTGGTATTAAAAGATTGAGTCGCTGACACATTAGTTACCGCTGGATTTACATAGTCTACTGTAATTGCGGTTGAAGTTGAATAAGCACCATTAGCAATACCATCGTTAGCCCGCAAACGTATATACACAGTAGTATTATAAACAGCCCCTAATTGAGATTTTGCATCCCATACAAATGTGTGAGCTACACCACTAGGCGACGATGTTAAACCAGAAATACCATTGTGTGCTGGGTCAGTTGTTGAAGCCACCATCGTTACTTGTTCACCTACAAAAGCACCTGTTAATGAATATTCATACGTAGACAAACTTGACGGATCACTGTTAGCATCTACCAAATTATAATTTACACGCACATTACCATTGCTAGTATCTTGTGCGGGAACTAGACTAGCAACCGTTGGTGGGGTGTTTTCCGTATAACCAATTGCCACATTGTCTAAAATTACTTGCTGAGTACCATTACTTGATAAAAATGCTTTAAATTTAATTTGATTACTGCTAGTAGCAAAAGTACTAATATTTGTATTAATATCTGTCGCAATATTGTAATTTGTTGCTCCGGCAGTGTCCCAAGTCGAACCAGTCCAATATTTCCAAGTGGAACCATTGTCCCCTGTTAATTGATAGTAAATTTCCCCACCATTTTTTGTTGCAGTTTCAGTAAAAGAATTCCAGCTAACCGCTTTACCCATACTAAGCGAACTAGTTGGGGTAATGGTAGGTTTGGTAGTATCGTAGCTTATTGTCGCTTTTGACCAATTTACAATTACATTATCAAACCCAGATACCGAACCGCAATCAACTGAGGCCGAACAAGTAACATAAGCAGCAATTTTTAAATAATATGTACCAGCAGTTGGAAGCTTTGACTTAATATCCACTGCTGAAATACTAGCCCACGAAGTAGCCCCGGTAATATTACCACTATCCCAAACCTGGTTTCCACTGCCAACTGTTGGATTACCACTATCAGTACCAATAAAAGCATATAAATGATACGAAGTTGGCGCGTCAGTAATAGAGACGGCTTTCCAATCTAAATTTAGAGTAGCAGTGTCTGGAGAATCAACAGTAGTAGTAAAAGCCTGATACCAATAACCAGCCGATGAATTGCCTTTCTTCCCTGGTAAATTAATATCTATATATCCGCCGGTATTACCACCCGTCGATTGATAATTAGCAGTATTGGTTTTACCTGGCGCTTGCAACCAAGCTGGAACAGCTGTCCAACCTGTTGAATTTGAAGTAAAAGCAGAATTGGTAGTAGCTCCGGATGTGCTACCACCTAAATTTTTTAAACGTGCAACCCCACTTGTAAATTCGATTGATGAACTACTAACCGTATAATCGCCAGCTGTTGCAAAATCCCAATTTTGAGTAGCCGCCAAAAGTAACTGTACCCCAAATAAAAAGCTAGAGATAACAGTAGCTAAAAATAATTTAAAAAATAATACTCCTCCAATTCCAAAAACTGTACCTAAACTAATTCTTCGTTTAATAGTGTAAGCACGCAACGGGTACTCATTATCTCCATGATAAGGGAAAATTAGGCCACGTTCTTGTATTTTTTTGGGGGTTAAGACAAAATAAATTGGTAAAGTAACTAAAACAAACAATAATTCTAAAAAAATCAGTAAAATAGCATAAAAAAATGTTTCATACCATTTATTTGATAATACAATTTTCTGCTTTAGAGAAAAAGTAATTGCAGAATAACGAAATAATAAATTTAACCATTTTTTAGTCATATTAAATGGTTAAGATAGTTAATAAAACACCGATAATAACTACAAATACCACCGACCAATTAGCTAAATTATCTATACTTAGACTAAGTTTCTCTAAAAATGACGAGCTAACACGAAAATAATTCTCGGCAGTAGTTTTGCTTCTAGCCCCACGGTCTTTTTCATAATGGAAAGCAAAAACCGAGTGTATACCATTACTTAATTTTAAATCACTCTGAGAGTGTTCGACCATCCATTTGCCATCTACACCAATTTTATCAACATACATAATATTCTGATTGCCAGTCAAAAATAATACAATTTGATCACCAGCCGTCCCTGTTCCAGAAAAACGATAACGACCACCGATAGCTTCTTCTAAACTACTAATAACCGGTAAAGCCAGAGATGTATCCACCCTAGCGGTTTGCATATTGGTATCCTGAATTATTAAGGTTTGATCGTTTAAAGCCAAGGGGACTGATTCGACAACCGAATATAATCTTAATGGCCCATATAATTGAGGGGATAACATTAAAAACGAAAATTTAATAACCCAAATAATAAAAATAACTCCAACACCAGTTAGAGTTAAAATACGACGCAGTTTGTAATCTACTGCTATTTTTGCATATTCACCTTTGTCTAATAAATAAGCTGTAGCTTTGGCAGAAGAAATACTTAGATACAAAGGCAAAGAAATTATCATTAAAATAATTTCTAATGCAACTAAGCTAAAAACATTTGTTATACTCTTCCAACCCTGTCTACCTAATTCGGACTCTCTCTTTCTATAAATCAGATTAGTTAGCTTAAGTACTAAATTAAGCCACCCCTCTTTCATATGATTTATGAATAAAAAATAACTTCTAAAATTTATTTTAAATAATTAGTTACTTTTTCTTTTAATTCTTCTAATTTAGTATTGGCTTTAACAAAATAATCTAAAGCTCCTGATATTTTTGCCCTCTTAATATCAGCTTCGCTTCCTAAATTAGACAAAACTATTATTGGTATGTTTTTTGTCTTGGGATCGGATTTCAAAACTTCTATTACTCTAAAACCATCCATTTTGGGAATTAACAAATCCAGCAATATTAAATCTGGCATTACCCGTTGAGTTACAACAACCGCCATCTCTCCATCGGTAGCAGAAGCCAAAGTAAAGTTTAAATCTTCAAAATTTAGATATAGTGCTCTGAGCAATATTTCATCATCTTCTACGATCAATATAGTCTTTTTTCGCTTAGCCATACATTTTAATCTTTAATATTACGCTTAACAGCCCCGATTACATCGCCAAGTTTAGTTTTTACCTTTACAATATGCTCTTTTGCCCCCAAAGCTATGGTAGATTTTACGTCCCCTTCTTTATCTAAATTAGACAACACAACCACAGGGACTGTGGATAACTCGTCATCTTCTTTTAATTGACGCAGAATTTCAAACCCATCTAAGCCTGGTAAAACCAAATCTAACAAAATTAAATTTGGTTTAAATTTATGGGCAGTAGTGATAACTTCTAAACCATTACCAACTTTTTCGGCTATATAACCCTCTTCTTTTAGTTGTTTCTCTAGCACCGTTACCAGTAAAGCGTCGTCTTCTACCAAGAGGACTTTCTTTTTATTGCTTTTACCTATCCCAAACATATTTGGTATAACTAAAAAATTAATTAAAATATTTTACTTACTATAACTTAAAACTTGATTATAAAATACTACTCGATATAATATTATACAATATATTTAAAAAACAGACAATAAACAGTTAAATATATTATACCACTTTATATATTGAATAACAATATACTATATTTACAAAACATATTTTTTACGTTAAAATGCTACTACTATGAAAATCTCATTTTTTACTTTAGGCTGTAAACTAAACCAAGCAGAGACAGACGAGCTTAAAAAAACTTTGCGCAAACAAAAGTTTTTAATAGTACCTTTTGGTACTAATGAAGACATTGCGGTGGTGCGAGCCTGCGGGGTTACCTGTGGTGCATCACAAACTACCCGTGAGATGGTTCGCCGAGCTAAGCGTGTAGGATCAAAAGTAGTGGTAATTGGTTGTCTAGAGAATATCGATTTGCCTGAAATTGACTTTATAGCAAAAAATAATGAAGAAGTGATAAGGTATATTTTGGAAGAATTAAAAAATAAAAAAATAGACAAAAATATTGCGCCGTCGCTTAAGATAACAAATAAAAACGACGGTAACGACCGAACACGGGCGCTAATAAAAATTCAAACGGGTTGTAACTTTAATTGTGCCTATTGTATTATCCCTACTTTTCGAGGGCGAACACAAAGTGTGTCGGCAGAAGAGGTTATTAAAAAAATTAAACAAGCAGAATTAGATGGATATAAAGAAATTACCCTAACCGGAGTAAACATCTGCCAATACCGTTATCAAAAAATGGATTTAACAGATTTGTTAAAATTAATTTTAGAAAAAACAAAAATACCCCGCATCAGATTAGGTTCCCTAGATCCACGTTTGATATCAAATAAATTTATTGAATTATACACTGGGCAATTTAGCAATTTAAAAGTTTATCAATTTAACAATCGTCTCCTTCCCCACTGGCATTTATCCCTTCAATCTGGCTCGAATACAGTTCTCAAAAGAATGAACCGTAACTATACCGCCAAAAAATACTTTGCTATCGTTAAAAAATTACGTACTAACTACCCACTATTCTCTTTTACTACAGACATCATAGTTGGTTTTCCCGAAGAAACAGAAAAAGAATTTTTGGAAACTTGTGATTTTGTAAAAAAAGTTGGTTTTAGCAAAGTGCATATTTTTCCATTTTCTCCTCGCCCGAGTACAATGGCTGCTAATATGAAACAAATTGATGTAAAAATAAAAAAAGAACGTTGTAAGCGCCTTAAGATTATTACAGGTAATGCGACAACTGATTATACTAAACAATTTGTTGGGCTTACTCGCCCAGTATTGTTCGAAAAGAAAAATGGACGAGAACATTATGAGGGTTATACACCAGAATATCTTAAAATAAAGATAAAAACTGATACAAATCTGGTTAATAAGATAAAAAAGATAAAACTTACTGAACGCAATTTAAAAAATAGAGATTAATCTCTATTTTTTAATTCATCAATAATTTCTACAATTCTATCTGGTTTTGCTCGCGGTAAAATTTCTTGTAATTTTTTACCTAAAAGTTCACGCTGCTCGGGGTGTAAAATTAATTCTTTGATTTCTTGCGCTAATTTTAAACCCGTATCAGTACGCTCGTTAAATGCCACAACTGCCTGTTCTTTGGAAAATATTTTTATATTAGCTTCCTGATGGGTACCAGCCATTGGCAATATAATTGCTGCTTTACCTAAAGCAGCCAATTCGGTTAAGGTTGCAAAACCAGCTCGTGCAATTACTACATCAGCAATTGCATAAGCGTCTTTCATCTCATCGGTAAAAAATTTATAAACATGGTAATTTTTGAATACTTCCATTGCTCGTTCTTGTAATTCGCTAGGGCGTTCTCGCCCTACCAAATGAATTACTTGCCAATCACGCGGCCAAGCTGGTAACGCCTCTAAAACCATTTGGTTAATTCGCGCCGAACCAGTACCACCACCAAGCGCAAAAATAACCGGTTTATCTTCTGGTAAATTAAATTTTTCATAAGAAATTGACTTATCTTCTACAGTTAAATCTCGTGATGGATTACCGATCCATTCTGCAGATTTATAACCAAATTGATTAACACCAGTTTCGAGTGCGGTGGTAATTTTAGTGGCAAACTTTGCCATTATTTTATTTGCTAAACCCGGCTCTACATCTTGTTGGTGTATCCAAGTTGGGATTCCAAATAATGCAGCTGCAAAATGTAATGGCACACTAACAAATCCCCCTCCAGAAATTAATAGATCAGGTTTTTCTTCCCACAAAAATACTAAGGATTTTATAAAAGCAATAAAAATTTTAAACAAATCAATTAAATTCCAAAAAGAAAAATAACGGCGCCATTTGCCCGCTATTAAGGTAAAAAAAGGAATATTATATTTTATAATTAGTTCTTTTTCTGGGCCACGATGCGTACCTACCCAAATAAATTCGGTTTTAGGATAAACCGCTCGATAAGATTCGGTAATCGCCAAAAGCGGTACTACCGGCCCTAGTGTACCACCGCCGGATAATACTATTTTCATATTAATAATCCTTGAGCTTGCTAATCAAATCGGTGTGTTGAATTTTTTCTAAGGCTTTAGCCTCAATCTGACGGATACGTTCGCGAGTAACACCGAATTCTGTACCCACTTCTTCTAAAGTATGGGTTACCCCATCACCTAAACCAAACCGCATTTCGAGTATTTTTTGTTCGCGAGGAGACAAAAATTTGATTGCCTCACCAACGTAGTCGCGTAAAATTTGCAAACCAGCGGCTCGATCTGGCGAAACATTTTTAACATCTTCAATAAAATCTCCAAGTTGTGTATCTTCATCATCATCACCAACAGATACTTCTAAAGAAACGGTATCCTGAGAAATTTTAATAATGTGATTAATTTTGGTAACATCCTCACCTAGTTCGGCAGCCAATTCTTCTGGGGTCGGATCACGTCCTAAATCTTGAGTAAGGCGACGCTGTACTTGTTGGAAGCGGTTAATTGTTTCTACCATGTGTACTGGAATACGAATCGTGCGAGATTGGTCGGCCAAAGCACGGGTGATAGCCTGACGAATCCACCAAGTGGCATAAGTAGAAAATTTATAACCTTTGCGATGATCGAATTTTTTTACAGCTCTAAATAAACCGATATTACCTTCTTGAATCAAATCTAATAGGGACAGTTGTTTGCCTACGAATTTTTTTGCGATTGAAACAACCAAACGTAAGTTGGCTTCAATTAATTTTCTTTCGGCTGCGCGCTCTCCGCGTTCTTTGCGTTTGGCTAAAGCAATTTCTTCTTCTCCTTTTAAAAGCGGGATCTTACCGATTTCACGTAAATACATTTGAATTGAATCGGAAGAAATTTCACCTAAATCAAACGGGATATCCATATCTGGCTGGCTACCTTGGAATTGTTTTAGAGTTTCTTTTTGAGTTTCTTTAAGACCTAATAAATTGGTAGTTACATGCTCAACAACCGAAACACCGTTTTTTTCAAGCGCGTCTAAAAAGCCTTCATACAAATCTAAATAGCATTCGGGACGCGACAAGACACTTAACAACTCTGTCTCGGTAATAAATCCACGACTACGACCCTTAGCCACCAAACTCCACAAGGTTTCATTGGTGGGTTCTGTTATTACTTCTGGAATCAATGCCTCCTGAATTTTTTTATTCTTTTTAGATACTTTTTTATGTATTGGTTTTTTTACTTTTAAACTTTTTTTAGATTTAAAAGATTTTTGCGCAACTTTTTTTGCTGATGTTTTTTTAATCAAAATCTTTTTTACTGATTTTTTAATTGTTTTAGCTTTCTTAACCACTTTTTTCTTAGCTAAAACCAAACGCCGTTTTGCAATCACCGGTTTTTTAATAACCAATTTTTTATTTTTCACAAGCTTAATTTTTTTAGGCATAACTACCAAAGAAGTTAAATATTTTGAAATTCATTAAGAAGTTTTTCTAAAGCGGTGCGATCACCAATTTTTTCCGCCTGACTAATTGCTTGTTGCAATTCTTTGCGACGTTTTCTTTTCCATTCATCTTTAATATCATTTACTACTATCTGAATCTCTCTGCCTGCCATTTCAATAGTAAAATCAGCGTATTCTAATTCGGCCCTCATCTGTAACATTTCTGCCAAGTCTTTAATAGAAGAAACTGAAAATAATTCGGCTAGTATTTCTGCAGAAAAACTACTAATAGTAGTATACTGCTTTTTTAACATTTCGTAAAGCGATTTATATTCACTATCAATAAAAACAGCATCTGATAAATCTTTTAAAACAGAATGAATCAAGCTAGGAAACTTTAAACCTAGCATTAAAAAGCGTTCCAACAATATCCCCAAACGCCCCAAATCTACTTTAGGAGGGGCTTCTACAGACTGCACTTCTGTTTTTACTAATTGGTGTGAACCACCTGGTTTTAAATTTTTTTGTAGGCGTGCTAAATCTTCACGTAAAACTGCTGTATCAGTACCCAATCGTTCAGATAATTCTTTTAACCAATGGTCACGTTCTATAGCATAAGGAATCAAACCAATTAAAGGCAATAATTCGTTAGCAATTATTTGCTTCTCTTTAGGATTAGATAAATTATGACCGGCAAAAACACTTTGAAAAAACCACGGCATAATATCGGCAGCTTCAACCACAGCTTTAAACCACACATCCGAATTTTTTTTCAAACATTCATCAGCATCTTTTCCGGCCCCTTCGGGAATTTGAATCACACGGACATTTAATCCTTCAGATAAAGCAATATCTATCCCCCGTTTTGCTGCCGCGACCCCAGCTTTATCAGCGTCAAAAGCCATCGCAATATTGGCAGAATAACGTTTTAATAATTTTACTTGTTCAAAAGTAAGAGCAGTACCCGAGGCAGCTACTACATTTTTCATTCCCGCCTGATAACAAGTAATTACATCCATTTGTCCTTCAACAATTACGGTTAGATCTTTTGATTTAATTTCGGTTTTGGCTTTGTCTAAACCATATATCACTCGCGATTTATCATATACCAAGGTTTGAGGAGTGTTAACATATTTACCACCAGAGTTTTCGGTTTCAACTAATACTCGACCAGTAAAACCAACTGTGTTACCATGCACATCCAAAATCGGAAACATAATGCGCCCCCGAAAACGATCATAAAAACCCCGACTGCTGCCAGGTGTGGCACCATCACGTTTAATAGTTAATCCAGATGCTACCAAATCATCAATACTGTGCCCTTTTTTTAATAAATACTGAGTTAACAAATCCCATTGATCTGGAATATACCCTACTTGCCAAGTATTAATAGTTTCTGGTTTTAAAGCACGATTAGATAAATAATCACGAGCAATCTTGGCAGTTGGCATATCTAACAAAAACCGATGAAAAAAATAGGCCGCCTTTTCATTAATTTCTAAAATGCGATTTTTTTGACTGGAATTAATTTCGGTACGAAAATTTTCTAATTTTACTCCAGCTCGATCAGCCAATAATTTTAATGCTTCTGGAAATTCAACTCCTTCCATTTCTTCAATAAAAGAAAAAGCATCTCCACCCTTACCGCAACCAAAACATTTCCAGATTTGTTTTTCTGGATTTACCATAGATGATGGCGTTTTTTCGTGATGGAACGGACAAGGTGCTTTCCAATATGTGCCAGCTTTTTTTAGGGGCACATATTCGTGGATAAGTTGCACAATATCCAACCGGTCTTTGATAGCTTGAGTGTC